>DAIMKE010000236.1:0-7824 GCA_036721875.1 Bradyrhizobium sp.
AGGTAGGTCTCGATAACAAGCGGCATCGTTGGATTAGCAATCGCGGCGTCTGGCGCGCGGGTCACTTTGTAATCCTTCCGGCAGGTGAGGTGGCCACGTTTCCGGCTTCGATCGATGGCGTTTTTGTGGCCGATTTTGCGTTCAATGTTAATGCGATTACGGAGCGGGATGCGCGCCTTAGCAAGCATCCTGTAAGAGTTCAAATTGCGGGAGGACGCGCCGTCGACTACGAGTGCGACGATCCAAATATGAGGGCATTTCTAGAAGAGTCGTTTCACAAATACTGCGCCTTTAACGTTGGCGAATTAGGATTCGGGACAAATACAGGCGTAAAGATCGCCGATTCATTGAATTCCCACGTCAATGAACGTCGACCGGGCATTCATCTCGGTTTTGGACAGCATAATCAAGGTGCTGGCGTCGGGTACCAGTGCGACATACATTTGGATCTCATTGCAAAGGATGGGCTGATCTGGGTGGACAACGACCCAGTACCCGTCGACCTCCAAAACGTGACCCCTTCATCTCAGGTTCATCCTACGAACTCGCGGGATGAGGATGTGTTTTCTCCCGAGCTAAGCGACATCGAGATCGACGACTGTTGCGGGGTCCTGACGTCTGACGGACTACGTCCTTTTGCGAGTTCTCCCTAGCCGAACCGCGCTGGTGAGGCGGCCGATTAGCGGCCGCGTTGTAGCTCCGAATTACTGAGCGGTCTGCGCCAAACGCTCCGCAAGCGGCTGCCAGAGCGCCTTGCCCAACCCAGTTAGTGCCGTAGATCTTTGCAAGACCTCCTCAACTCGCCGAAGCTGTTCCGTTATCAATACGAGCCGTTGCCGGCAATATCCTTCATCATCAATTCCCGTTTCGATACAGTCGCGCATCAATATCGTCATGTTGCCCAACGCATGAAACGACAAAAGCACCTTATCTATCGGTCTGTTGCGTCCAACGAGCGGTGAATAGTGTTGCTGCGTATCGGATCCATCGTCCACCCGACCGAGGAGAGTGGCCATGAAGAAGAATTGATGACTTGCCTCATGCACCATCATCTCCATAAGAGCCTGTGGGCGAGGATCGTTAGACATTACCACAAGTCCCGGGAAACTGGGATTGCTGCCGCTGCCTTGGTAGGGTGTTTGAGTGGGTGCCAAGAAGGTTATCGCTCGACCGATCCAATCGGTGTAACCGGGGGAATGGTTGTCGATTAGGACCTTTGCACGGCGAAACCGATCCGCTATCGCCGGCAACTCGGAAGCCGCAGCGAACCTGGCTTCTGGAACGGCGGGCAACAGCCTCTCGGCTACTGCACAACCAGGCAGCAAAATCATTGCAGCTTCTGAAAACTCGACGTACGGCAGTTCAGCGCAGGGTGAACTGCGTTGGAGGGCGCTCCAGGAATCGGTACCTGCGGCTTGCACTAACTGTATCCGATGGATCGTGCTGCTATTTTGCCTAAACGTCAGGCATATTCCCTGACCCGGCCGAGCTTCGACTTGACCGCTGGTCGCAGGCGGAAATATCCACTGGGCCAGGCGAAGTCTGGTCGGCCTTGGAATTTCAAAAGCCCAACTGCCCAGGACGCCGTCTCGATGCGCAAGCAGCCCAGCCTCGATTAAAGTCAGATAACAAGCTTCCCGCCCGCCAGCTGCTGAAACCTCCCGCAATCGACCCAATAGAGGTTGCCAGAGTGGCTGGTTGCGGTGTGCGAGCCAATTTTCAAGAACGCCAGCGAGTCCGGGCGACCTGCGACTGGCAAGATCACCGCCTAGTTCGAGTGCCCGAGACAAAGATAAGGATGCGGACTTGTGCGTGATGAGTCGCAGAAGATCGTCGGTGGGTCCAGGGAACGGGTGCGCGAAAGCAGGTGCAATCTCATCAATGATCTTAGATGCGGTATCCCCAGACATACCACGACACCCTTGGGACCCTGCGCGGGGTCAGCCGCGACCGAAGCCGGCTTCAAGGCCCCCCGCACAAAGGCAGTAAGCACGTAGCGGAGTTGGCCGATTCACTTATCGGCTTGACTCGGCCTGACGATCGAATCTTAGGTCGTGTAGTTCACGCTCCAAGCTGCAGTATTTGAGTTGAGCCTGATCTCCTCGCCCTCGATCGACTGTGCCGTGCCTTCCTGGGCCGACTGTTCTTCAAGCTCTTTTAATTTCTTCTCGATGGCCTCACGTACTTCCTTCGTGATCTTGGTACCCTTAGGAATATTGATGGTTGCCATTGCTGCCTCCGGCAAAAAAAATTTGCACGTATAGCTTGTCATACTTGTTTATCGCAAGTCAAGCGCCTGGCCGCCGATTTACCCCCTCTGTTTGCGGGGTGGCGACGTCGACACCTTCTGCGCGATGAGTTGGAATGGGCGTGCCGCTCCGCGGTTACGGGTCGCGCATGCCATGCCGGTGAGTCATTCCAACGCAACCGCGTCATCAAATCCGCAAAATCGGTCGCCGACTCATCCAAGGGATCGGTGAAGATCCCCGACACGTGCCACTGTCTGATGATCGCACCGCAATCGGCAAGCAGTCCTGCAATGGCGTCGCGCCGATGCTCGCGGCTCGGAGCGTACTGCAAACCCATCTCGGCGCCAACCAAGAGACTTGCTATGGCTTCCTGCCTCTGCAGCCCACCGCGCATAGCTAAGATTCGGATTTATCGCGAGATAAATCCCAAGGCGAACCAGTGACTGGCCACCGAAGGCGCCGGGTCATCATTACATCAGCACGCTATGGCAGCATGCTCCGTCAAACGGTCGCCCTAAAATACGTTGTGCGAATTCGCCCTCGCCCTTGATCAAATCGATGTGCGCCCGGACCGGACAGCCTCCAAGCGACAAAATATCCTCTGCGACCGCGAGCGTTACTGGATCCTAATCAACGGTCACAACGGTATGCCCCGCGCGACTCAATCTAGCCGCCTGCAGACCAAAACCTCCGCCTGTATCTACGATCCGCTGGGAAGTTGGGGGGAGAGCCTCCAAGATCGCTCGCGTGACCAGTTCCAAGCGAACAGCTCCGCCAATGCGCTGAGCGTGCCGCCAGTATGCCTGGGCTGATTCGCAACGGTGCCGCTGCTGATCCAGTGTAAAGGGCAAAAGTGGGACCGCCAGCGGCACCGCGGTTTCGGCGCCGGGACACGCATGTCGGCTTGAGCACGCGATCACTTCAATGATGGCGGATCGTTATCGACTATTCTCGGTGCCGCGATCGAGCGCGTGGCGGGTTCTGCTCTTCAGCAGACCCCGTCTCGACAGGCAACTGCAAGCTACTGGTCTGCGTGGTCGCGACTGTGTTCTCTTTTTTAGGGGGATCTGAAGCGGAGGGTCTCAGACAACAAGCCACGCGGCAAGAAACGCCAGGCTGCACCGAAGGGCACCGCCGCGGGCCACCGGCGCCGAGGGAGTCGTTACGTACCCTCGACGTCGGCGTCGCGCCTGGGGGATACGCAAAGACGTGCGCGATCGAGTGGGTGCTATCCCCCCAGTACATCCGCGCTTGGATTAACATGGGTCCGTGATAGGCGAAGCGGGCCCGAAACTGTACGTCGTCCTCAGCCTTGCAGACCGCCACCTCCGGGAACATGCGGCCGGCCGACCATTCCACGCGGAGCGGCACTTCTCGGTCCGGCCTGTCCTGCGCCTCGATCCAGACCCGCGCCTCGAACCCCTGCTCAGGATGGAATGTCGGGAAGACCTCGATAGCGGGGAAATTGCGCCGGCAGTCGCGGATCGCATTGTCGCGCAGCTTTTCGAAGGGCTCGTCCTCGTCGCCGCGCGGCCGCCGAGTCGCGCGGACCCCGCCGCGGGGCGAGGGCCGGCTGACCACCCGGTCGTCCACCGCCAGCCTTCGCCAGTGCCACTCCGGCGCGGGCAGGTCCTGATTCCGCGAATCCTTCAGCACCAGTCCACGGGTCTCGATATGGATCCGCGCCTGCCGAGCCGACCCGTGCCACCGCAGGCTGATGAGGTTGTAGGTATTCTTCGCGCCGTCCTTCGGCACCAAATCGGTGCTCCCGGCGCTGCCGCCCGCGGCCACCACGATTGGGCGCACGCGCTGCGTCGCCCAGGCGAGTTCGGCATCGAAGAGGAAGATGTACGGCACGTGCTTGTGCCCGTGCAGCACGAGCTGGAATTCCTCGTCCCGCAGCAGGTTCAGGAGCATGTCGCCGTACCCGACCGCATCATTGCCTCGCTTGGCCTCGGCCAGACCGGGCAGCAGCACAGGATGGTGGTGCAGCAGCGCGACGCGGACGGCGCTGTGCTGCTCCGGCGCGCTGAACCCGCGCAGGCCCTCGCGCAGATTGGTGATGGAGCGCTGGTCCACCTCGCCCCGCCTCTCCCCCGGCTCGCCCTTCTGCACATAGGCAGACGAGTTAATCTCGGCGACGATCAGCCCTTCGTGGGACTGGTCGATGACCCGCGAGAGCAGGTGCGGATACTCCTCGTCGAAGCGCTGTGGCGCCTCGGGGCACCCCCGGCCGGCGACACGCGCTGCCTCGGTCTCTTCCTTGTGCAGCGCCTGCAGGTGGTGGCGGTAGAATCGGCAGTAGGCGTTCCAGCGGTCGGCCGAGTGCTCTTGGGTGAACCGGACGTCGTGGTTGCCCGGGACCATGAAGATGTCGCGCGACCGGATCCGCCAATTGAACACGGTCGCCCCCCGCAGGGCGCTGAGGAATTCGCGGGCCCGATCGTACTCCTCCTCCGCGCCCGTCTCGGTGAAGTCGCCGGTCAGGGCGAAGACCACGCGGATTGGCGCGTTGGCCGGGCTGGCAAAGGCGTCCGGGTCCGCCAACCCCTCTGCGCCTGATTTCCTGAGTAAGGTTCCTAGGTCGTTCAGGATCGACTCGTGCAGGTGCGGGAAGCCCTCCCGCGGGCCGCGCCGGCCGTCGTCTCCGGCCGGCGGGTCAAATCTGTGCTTCTCGCCGAAATGTAGGTCCGACACGTGGACAATGATGAATTGCCGCCAGTCCACGGCGGCCTGCCCCTGGTTCATTTTACGACCCTCCATCCCAATGCAGCAAAGGGACCATACGGGCCCGGCGGAGGATACGGCGGACTGAGATACGGCATTCTGACGTCGATGTGAGCCCGAATCAGAGAGCCGCTGATCGAGCGCGTGTTACCGGGCCACACCTGCATCTCGACCTCGGGCTCCCCCGACGGCTTCGTCTCCGGCCAAGCCTTCAGCCTCACCGCAAACGGCCCGGCGTTCATCACCACGACGGTGGCGCTGTCACGACCCTCGTGGATGATGGGATTATGGGTTGGATCGACATAGGTGACGCCATCGAACATTGAGCCCTCCCTCGATCGCGCGGGACGAAGTCTATGCCAGCGCGCGCATCAGAACCCATGGATTACGCACTACAGACATGCCCCGAATGCCCGGTGCGGTGGAAATTAGGATGCACCCGGTTGTCCTGCGTCGCCAGCCAATTCCTGCCCAGGCGGTCGAATTTTTCAATGCCACAATTGGGGGGAGTATTCACCTCCCGATGACACCGCCCGTCGAGTTGGCCCCATGCGGGGCGCCGCGGCGTTCTTCTCGATTCGCCTGTCCTATCGGTCTCAGGCAGAAATGTGCATTCTGGTGCAAGTCGAGCGGCGCGAACACATCATAAAAACCGAGCTGCAATTTAGGTCCGTATAAGATAATCTTCAGCGACAAGGCGTCACGCAAGAGTGCCACACAAATCCTCATCGCCGGATCGAAAAGCACAATAATATCAATGCAAACCAGGATTGGCGCCTCAGTTCAATCCTGTCTGGCAGCACCAGTTTCATCAATTGAATCAGTGCAGTTCGAAGCGGTCATTATGACCTCATCAATGCCTCAACAGCATGACGGACGGCTGGGGCGAACTAGCCGTTGGCCTGAAGGCGCGAACGATCGCGAGACGCTTACGGCCGAGGACATGGCCGTTATCGATAAACTCATACGAACGACAGATAACGTCATCTACCGAAAGTAAGGCCGCCTCAGGTGGCGGCCTCTCTCATTCCGATCGGCAGCCACTGCTCACCCGTGTGGAATTGCGCGCAGAGTATCCATTGCGCTTGGCCATTATCCAGAAAGCGAAGCAATCCGGCGCGGCCATCATCGCGAATATCAGCGATCACAGCTTGCCGTTTGTCCACGATGCGTTCGAATGCCTGACCAACCACAAAGCGCATGTCCGCCCCCGGGATCGCGACTCATTGATGGTCGTCGCACTTTACAGCAATTTTTCGAAAGCCGCCCCACCCGGCATGCAACGCCCGGCATTTATGGTGCGCTGCATCACCAGCCGCAATTGAGTGGCGTTCGTTTTAAGAAGGCTATGTGGACGAACGATCGCACTGCCCCTCTCACCAAAACCTCGAAGCGGACATCAACGGAGAGGAAGACTCTTGTTGCGCGATGGCCCGACCACCCGAGAAACGTTTGTGCCGCTCGGCTGTCAATGCAATCCAACACGCTTCCAGTTATCGAACGTTAGGCCAACGCATCTTGGACGAAGACCCGCTTGCATGGGCCGGGAAGGTTGCGGAGGGAACTCATCGCGAGCAGCGGATCAACTCGACCGCCTTGGCCAGGCTGCGAATACCCGTCGATGCGCATGGGAAAAAGCGGCTCTAGGAGTCGCCTTTTCCCGTCTCTGCAATCTCACTTACACATCTGCACCAGACCATCCGTGGCAACATAAAGAGCGCCGGGGGTACAGTAAGGACCGCTTGCGTAGCTATCCCGGTAAGCCGCCCGGGCGGAGAGAGGACCACCGTAGTATCCAGTGCCTACGTAAGGACCGCTGCCCCATCCCCAGGGCTGAGTGGCGGCAACAGCTGCTGCTGTGCCAGCGGCGGCAACACCGACGCCAGTGCCGACGGCACCTCCGCCATATCTGTATGCCCGCCGGTCTTGTCGACGCGCAACTCCCGCGACGCTTACGGGCGTCAGTGGCCGGCCAACCCTCGCCTCAGCGCTTTCGACCGAGATCGATACGCCGCGTTGCTCCGACCAGCCGAATGAGAACAGAGCCGCACACGCGAAGGTCGCGGTCGCGATGGCAGCCTTGGTCAGACTTACCTGTTTCATGGGTTTCTCCATCACTCCTGTCCCACACGTGAAGCACATCCTTCACCCGGGTGAATCGATTGATCTATGTCAACGTAATCACTGCCGCACAATTCAGGATTGAAGATGGGGACGAGTAACGGAGGAAACAGGCATGAGGACGACCACCCTGCGAACAATGCTTATTGCCGCAGCCAGCCTCGCTTCTGCGACACTGATTTCGCCGAACTGGACTGAGCAAAGTGGCCTGTCGCTGAAAGTCAGTCAGGCGGAGGCACAGGCTCGCGTCTACATCAGGACAGGTTACGCCGGGAGCGCCGCCTACTACACAGCAACCGGTCTGCCCTGGTACGCCGTGAGGGCCTACTATTATGGTGGGCCGTGGAGCGGCACCGGATTTAGCTACGCAAGCTGGAGCGACTATGCCGCGCGCAACGGCATCGGCTGCACGCCCGGCACAGCGATCAAGGGCGGCGACGGCATCATGTATAACTGTCAGTAAAGTCGAGGGTGTTGGACTGGGTGAAGATTATGCACCCAGTCCACATTCCACCTTGGCCCAGGCACACGTGGGTCCAGTTACATTTGATACCGGCTCTCGTCGGTGAGGCGGATCGTGAAGGACTGCCGGGTGGGATGCATCTGTCCGGCAGTACCCTCCCTTTCGTCATCAGACCATGATGGCAAGCTCACTCTGCCTTCCATGAATCCCCCCGGCAACTATCGCACGCCGCGCTTGTGCTGGGTCACGATGATGACGCGGATG
>DAIMKE010000237.1:0-7819 GCA_036721875.1 Bradyrhizobium sp.
AATTTTCGATGCACAAGCCGTCTCGCATGCACCAGTCAGCGGCATCTGGCGCGTGCAGAGTCCAAGGCTGGTGAAAGCGACCTCGAACATTCCGCTTCGCCACAACCTGCGATTCGGTCTGCGATACTTGATTGCGGGCAGCGGCGGGCGGCATAGTGTGCCCGTCGAGTTGGTCACACGGTACCCACCGCCGGGCCTACTCGATCGCGCAACCGGCGAGCACCGTCTGGAAAGCCGTTATAGGCTTGAAATCACCACGGGCGCAGTCTTCTACCGCGACTTCCAGTTCATCGAGGAAGAAGAGTTTGTCCCGGGCAAGTGGGTGTTCGAGTTTTGGATCGAGCGAAGGAAGGTCGCCGAGGAAGCGTTCTGCGTCTTCGGCCCGAACGAACAGCGCCGCCTCGCCTCCGGCTGTGAGGAACTGGGCAGTTGAATTTACGCATCGGATCACGACGCCGACAGAAGCGCAGTTCCAAAAACTCGAAATGACGCCTGACCGGTCGGCGTTGGCGCGCTACGGCACCATAGTGCACGAGTACAGGATAGATCGCGATGGCGCAGACTTTGAGTCGCCGGAGGGGATCCCGCGCAGGCGTCATTCAGATCCGCGTCGGCGTGGGACAGTATGATTTTTAACCAAGGGGCGAACGCCCCTGTAACCGAAGCCGCTCCAGCGGCGAATAACTGGGGATGACGCCGGGTGACGACCAGTGAAACGGAACTCAAGGCATTGATGGTGGCCAGTCTCGATGGCAGCGCGGTGTCATATCGGTTACTGCTCGAACGGTTAAGCAGCCGGCTGCGAGCCTATTACAAAGGCAAACTCGGACGCCTTGGGCGCGGTACGACGGAAGCTGAAGATCTGGTGCAGGAAGTGCTGTTGGCGATCCATCTCAAGCGCCACACCTACGACGAAGGGGAGCCATTTACGCCCTGGGTGCATACCATCGCGCGATACAAGCTCATCGACTATCTGCGCAGGACCCGAACGGTTGCGAGCGTCCCGATCGATGAGGGTACCGAGGTCTTTGCTCAGGACGACCATGTACATGCCGAGAGTTCTCACGACATAAGAATGCTTCTGGGACGCCTGCCGGAAAAAGTGCGGTGCTCGATTAAGTGCGTGAAGCTCGAGGGACGAAGTGTAGCGGAGGCGGCAGTGCGGTGCGGAATCTCGGAGTCCGGTGTTAAGATCAATATCCATCGTGGGTTACGGGCACTGGCGACTATTATCGCGCGGGAGACCAAAGATGAAAACAGATGATTTGGTTGCCATACTCAGCACAAACGTCGGACCGACGGGGCGCGGACTGGTCGTACGGACGATTACCATCGCCGTTGCTGCCGGAGCGGCACTCGCGCTGGGCTTCGTGCTCGTCGGACTAGGTGTCCGCGCAGACCTCACCGCAAGCCGAGCCACTGCTTTCCTGTTGTTGAAAGTAGCATTCGCGGTTGCAGTAATTGGCATGGCGGTGCGTTATCTCACAAAGCTCGCTCGTCCTGGCGCCGCACGCGGAATGCCGCCGTTCGCGATTGCGATTCCGTTTGCCGCAATCGCGCTGCTCGGCGCAATCAGCCTTGGTTCGGCGCCTAGCTCGCACTGGGACAGGATGGTCCTTGGCGATGAATGGCTTGAATGCCTGCTGTCGATTCCAGTCATCGCAATTGTGCCCTTCGCAATTACCATTCTTGCAGTGCGAAGGGCGGCGCCAACGGACCTTGTTCGAACAGGCGCCGTTGTCGGTCTCGTTGCTGGTGGCGTCAGCGCGATGGCCTATGCACTGCACTGCACCGACGATTCATTGTTGTTCATTGCGGTCTGGTACGGCGGCACGATCGTGCTGTGTACCTTGGCGGGAGCAGCATTGGGACCGCGACTGTTGCGTTGGTAAGGTCCCTGGCAACCCAGCTTCACGTCTGCGTGAGCTTGTAACCACAGGAAGAGTTGCTCCGAACTCATCATCAGAGGCGCATCGCGCTTCCCGCAATGATGGAGGCAGACCATTGTCGACGAAACGTATTCTTGCGATTTCACTCCTGTTGCCGCTGGTTGCGGTGTCCGCAACGGCCTACGCGGGCGAGACGATCACAAGCAAGAGCTATTGGCCGAGTGAGGCCAGGCAGGGCGCAGCCCCCGATTATCGCTATTGCATCCAGGGCGATGACTTTGCCGGTAGCCCAGGCGATTGCAGCTTCGCCAGCTACCAGCAATGCCAAGCCACCGCGTCAGGCCGCAACGCCTACTGCGGAGTGAATCCCTGGTTGCCGAACGCTGTGCCGTTCGGAAATCAAACTCGCACATACAGATAGCGAAGTCCGCCGAGAAATGGCGTCTGCGCAATGCGGCCAGCGGTATCGATAGTGCGCGGTGACGGCTCATACTTGTTCACCGACGCATGAGGCGCTTCCCGCGGCACGCCGTATGTGATGACGTGAAGAAGGCAGCATGAAACGGTATCTGATCTTCGCTACAGTCGGCCCGCTCTTCGGCGGGCTGCTGCTGCTGTTTGCGAGGACGGTTGCTTCGGGATACTGGACGGAAACCAACTGGCAAGAGGTCGGAAAGTTTTTCGTAATCTTCGCCAGGACGTTCCCGCACAGCTTTTTGTTCCTCGTCGTGCAGGCGCTGATGGTTGCGGCGATCGATGACATTCTGCTCCAGGTGAGGAAGATACGCCCGCTTGTGCGGATGCTGATCGTGGCCGCGGCGGGGTTCGCCGGGGGCGAATTGCTGCATGGCTTGCGCGGCCCGGACAGCGGCGTGGTGCAGTTCATCCTGCACGGTCTCTCCGGCTTCCTGCCTGCGATGATCTCGTCGTGGCTTGCGCACAAATATGCGGAGCAGCCGCGAGCCCCCACCTACCCATGAGGGAATAGGTCCAAGGAACGGGACAACGGCCGAATGCGCCGATCCCCAGGACAGCGCTTGCGAAGCGGTAGCAGCTGTTTCGGCGACCGATTCGAAGACACTCGCGCAACAGTTGAATCAGCAGCGGTTGCGGATCCCTGCGCTGGGTCATTCAGTCGTGCAGCCCCGCAGCCTGATAACGCGAAGCGTTTAGGGACAGTGGCCGCACTTCGAGCTTAGGCGCGCGGGAGACCCGAACATGCCAGCTCAGTGTCGTTTCCCTCTGAAAGCGAGGAACAAGCACGTCAGTGTGCCGTTGATAAGCACCGATTTCTGCGGGACGATTGGTCTCCGGCTGCGGTACGACTATGCACAAACAGTATTATGGTCATCTCGCGATAATGACCGCCTTGTCTTTTATCGCGATGTTCATCCTGATGTATGCGATGGTCGATCGCTTCGCGAACGTCTATCCGAATATCAATCAATTCTACATGGCAGGACTGATGGCAGCCCCCATGGTTGTCATTGAATTGCTTGTGATGCGCGCAATGTATCCGGACATTAGAATCAACGTGATCTTTGGGGGTGTCGCCCTTGCTGCCCTCGTGATGTTTTTCCTCGGCATCCGGGCGCAGACGGCGGTTGGCGACGTGCAGTTCGTTAAGTCGATGATCCCGCATCACGCTGGCGCGATTCTGATGTGCGGTCGGGCGACGATTACCGATACGGAACTTAAGAAGCTCTGTGGCGAGATCATGCAGGGACAGCGGCAGGAGATCGAGCAAATGAAGAAAATACTCGCCCGGCTCAACGAGTAGGAGTAGGCGAAACTGGTTCCAGTTTCTGCGCGATAGGCGATAGCGGTAAGCACCTCACGCCTAGAACTCCCATAAGTGTCCTTATCGAACGGCTTTGCATCATTCTCCAACGTCGCGGGGCATCGGCGGCCGTTCGTATGACGGAACCGAAACTGCTCGGGCTCGATTTCCCTGACAGCCAGATGGTCGAACATGTCGGAGCCGGCGCCAAAATATTTGATGATATCGTTGCCGCTATCCGGAGATCACAAAGGGCGTCGGTGCCGAGGCCCCCGACGAGCACGTCTTTGCCCCGGCTACCTTAGTCACGTGTCCGGCTTCGGACAGGTAGCCATTGAGACGCCGCGAGCGCGGGTTGGCTTGACGCAGATCAATAACGCATTGCCGGCTCTAACGGCCTAGGCGAGTCCGCTTGTCGTGTTGCTTGCGAGCTTCACCTATGGTGGCCTTGGCTGCATAATAGGGATCTATCACGCACTCAGCGCCGAGGCCCGATGCCGTCAGCGCGCACTGAGGTGGCGACGTGACGTGGCAGTCAAGGTTGTCAAGCGCGTGGGGCTGTAGGAAAACCGGATAACTCGGATCAAAGATCTGCGCGTGCGCAAACTGAGGCGCCGAAACCGCGCCCAGGACCGATATAAACATTATCGGAAGACGTATCGTACTCTCCTGTGGAATTAATTGTGAGGTTACAAGCGAGGCGTCGAACCCGCCCTTGTGGTGCAGCCTTCCTCGGGACTTGGCGCTGCCGTGGCCGCGGGCTGCCCCAGGCGAACGCTGAACTCGTGGGCCGACGACACATGCGCTCGGCCTGGCCTCACTCGGCAAATACCGCTTGTCAGAAACTGTCGCGCCTGCGTAGGAGGACGCCGACATTGCCAAAAGCGCTAAGGCAAGCGAAGTTGCGATGAGAGGTTTCATTGACGTTGTCGGGCTCCTTGCCAGTGCAAAAGCGGCGTCTCGCCGACGTGGAATAGCTGGGAGCAGTTGCCGCTCGATATCGCGCGCGAAAGTGCAGGCTTGAAGGCGGATGATGACAGATGGCCTCATCAGGTGATGATCGCGCTGCACAAGGCCCGTTCTGCCTACATTGTCCTAGGAGATTTCCGCGATAAGAATCGTGCGGGCATCAATGTGGCTCGATGCAGGGCGCCGAGCCGTGGGGCATGAAGCCTAGTAAGTGATTTGTCGGCTACTGAACAAGTGTCTTCAGCCTTTAGGAACCTTACTCCGACGTATGCGTTCGAACGCCGGGTAAGATACCGACCCTACGGAAGAAGTCGGGCATCAGTCGGGGCTCAACCGATGGAGTTTATCGATGAGCAACAGATCAGGTGGTAATGAGTGGAAGCCGGGCGACGGCGGTGACGGTAGGAGGCAGACCTTCGGTGACTACGAACTCTTCGTTGGTAACTCTCACCCAAATCGTTATGAGGGCTCCGATGCCAGGATGGATATAGCGTTTGGCCGCCGCGGCAACGACGCGCTGACTGGCGCCGGCATGGGTGACGACCTGATCGGCGGCAAGGGAAATGATCGGCTTTCCGGCGGAATGGGGGAAGACCATCTCGTTGGTGGGGTTGGCAATGATCGGCTCTCTGGCGGTGATGCCGCCGACACTCTTAGGGGCGGTGACGGTAACGACTATTTGAATGAGGGCGCAGGACATGGAGACCTCGAGGGTGGCCGTGGCAACGATGTCCTTGTCGGCGGTCTAGGCGCAGACGCGTTCATGATCTCGTCCGATAGCGGGCATGACGTCATCAAGGATTTTCGCGCCGGGGCGGGCATGTTCGATCATTTGGCGGTTATGGACATCCAACCCGAACAGTTGCGTTTTCAGGACACCCCTGAGGGTGTGGTGATCAGCTGGCTCACCGAAAACGGCAGTGGCTCGGTATTGCTCGAGGGAGTTAAAAAAACGGATCTTGCGCAGGACGACTTTATGTTCGCGGATGATCGTCATCTAATCAATCCGACCAGCAGCTATGCTCATAGTCTCACTGCCGAGTACTTCGTAAAGGACGAACCGAACGAGGCGGCACCTTCCGCTTCGGGCCAGACTGCACCGCAGTTCCAGGATTCGTTAGACGAGTTCATGGTGAAGTTCGGCAGCGACAGTAGGAACGACACATTCCAGGCGACCACCCAAAATGACCACTATTTCGGGCTTGGCGGTGACGACCGTCTCTACGGCGGAGCAGGGGACGATCATCTGGCTGGCGATGACGGCAATGACCTGCTTGGCGGTGGCGATGGGCAGGATGATCTTCGCGGTGGCGCCGGAAATGACAGCCTGTATGGGGGCGCCATGGCCGACAATCTGATGGGTGAAGAGGGGAACGATAATCTCAGTGCGGGCGCCGGTCACGATATGGTCGATGGTGGACCTGGGAACGACGTCCTGAACGGCGGAGACGGTGCCGACGCTTTCATCGTCTCGCATGGCAGCGGCGACGATGTCATCGTTGCTGGGTTCGACGCCGGACCGGGTGCCTTCGACCACTTTGCGTTTACCGACATCATGCCGAGTGAGGTGACAGTTTCGGATGCCGTTTCGACCCATGGAGACGGTCACACTGGCGTGCTGGTAAGCTGGAGCGATGGATCGATCTTCGTAGAAGGTATCAACAAAAGCCAACTGGCTCAGGATGATTTCATGTTCAATGCGGTTGAAGGCGGAGCCTTTGTCGACGATCCCGATATCAGCGCTGAGGGAAGCAGTCTCATCTTCCAGGGAACGCAACCCGAGTGGCACCTGACGTAACATGATCTAGTATCGACAGAGCGAGGAGCGTTTAGGACGCCCCTCGCGAGCCTTGCGGCGCTTGTCAATGAGCCATGCTGCGTCCGGCCTGCTCGCAAGCTTGTATGCATTCGCGGCACGCTGCGGCGCAAATCCGGCAGTGCTCGTGCTTGCTCGCATGCTTGTCGCATTCGTCGCCACAAAGTTGGCAGGCTGCTGCGCAGGTATCTAGCATCCGGCGGATCATTTCTTCATCCGACCCAGTCCGGCGGGTTGCGAGTCTGCCGGTTACGTTACAGACGTCCGCGCAATCTAGATTAAGTCGGATACATTGCGTCAGCGACTTGACCATATCTTCCGCAAGGCAGGCATCCGCACACGAGGTGCAGGTCTGCGCGCAGGAGTAACATTCCTCGATGCAGCGGATAAGCGCATCATTGGTTTGTCCGCGCACTTGAGGATGGGTGCTGATCATTTCCTGAGCTTGCATTGGGAGCCTCCGTATTTCGGACCGCCGCCCCCAATTCTCAATTGCGCAGAAGAGGAAAAGTTCGTCCGGCAGAAAAATTCGAGGTCGAGAAAGGCCGCTGAACAGATCGGCCGGCGGCTCCCTGGTCGCATGGGCCTCGTGCGAGCAGCCTCTGGCTATCCTAATAGCCTAATAGATGTGTCACCAGCTGCCACCAACAAAACCGAAGCTGCGAGACCGGACAGCACATTCTATCTGCCGATCGCTCATAGGCCCGAAGACCGCAAATTCAATGATGGTGGTGATGGCGCCGATGATGGTGGTGGCGCCCGTGGTGGTGGTGGTGGTGGTGGTGGAAGCGGGGAATTACGTGAACGTGCGGAACGAAGTGATGATGGTGGCGGCGATGATGGTGGTGATGGTGGCGCCGGTGATGGTGGTGATATTGTACTTGCACCAGTGGATTATCTGCGGCGATCGGCGTGGGTGAAAGCGGCGCAGCCTGGCTGGTTGAAATGTTTAAGCCGAATCCCAGGCACGCGCCGAGCAATGCGACCCAAAGTATGTTTCGCGACATGTTTTCTTTCCTCCGATCGGGATTTCAGTATCTGAGCGTAGAAATCAATACGTGAACGTCGGCTGAACGGCACACCTAATGGTCTTTGAGGCAAAGCGCCCATGATGCGTCCTTTCGACGCGCTTAACTGGGAACAAGATAAGCCAGTTCGAGATCCTCGTTCGCATCGCGGATATCGACGATGCCGATCGAGGGTGTCAGAAAGAACGTGTAAGCAGGTTTCTGTGAGTTTACCTTACCGAGGAGACTCACATGACGACCGATACGACGATTACGCCTGAACTACTGGACCAGCTGCTTGCTAACTATGAGAAGCCTGAAGACCTGGTGCGGATGGGCTTTTCAAACAGCTGAAGAA
>DAIMKE010000238.1:0-7819 GCA_036721875.1 Bradyrhizobium sp.
GAAGTCCTTGAAGCGGCGCGCCGGGCGGCTGGTCTTCTCGGCCGTAGCTCTCGCCGCGGCAAGCTCCTCTGCGATCATGGCGACCAGGCGGGTGTTGCGGGCGAGCCCGAACAGGTAATCCACGCGGTTCTGTTCGCACCAGGCCATCAGCGCCTCGCGCGCAAAGCCACTGTCCGCCCGCAGCACGATGCGCACGAACGGCCAGCGGGCGCGGATTTGCAGGACAATCCGCTCGACCTCCGCGACGCTGCCCGCGCTGGCGTCGATATCGGAGGGGCGCAGCTTGGCCGCCAACAGATGCCGGCCGCAGAACACGTACAGCGGCAGATAGCAGTAGCAGTCGTAATAGCCGTGGAAGAAGCGCCCCTCCTGATGCCCGTGCAGCGGGTCGTCGGTGGCGTCCAGATCGAGGATGATCCGCTCCGGAGGCCGCTTGTGCGCCTCCAGGAATAGCGTCACCGGCAGCGCCTCGATCGCCGCCGCGTCATAGGCGATCTTGTGGTAGCGCGACGGTTCCTCCCGGCTCAGTTCCAGCCGGTTCAGCGTTGACTTGCCGGCCACCGGCGCACAGTCCTCGCGCCGGGCCGCAAGCTTGCCCGCCAGCACCGCCATCAGCGGATCGTGCCGCAGCTCGTCATGGTCGTTGAGATCTTCATAGCCGAGCGCGATGCCAAAGACCCGCTGGCCGATCAACGTGCCGACCGCATGCTCGATCAGATCCTGACGGCGATGATCGCGAAAGCAATTTGCAAAGCGCCCCACCAGATCGATCGCCCGATCGGTCGCGCCCAGAAGCAGCGCGCCGGCATCCGACGTCACCAGTCCAGCATCAAAGGCCGCTTCCACGATGCGGCCTTCCACCCTTCCAAAATCAAACCGTTCTGCGCTACACTCTGTCGGCATCGGGGCACTCCTTGAATCAACGCAAAGTCCTTCTCGCAAAAGAACTTTCGCTGATTCGCGCCCCGATGCGCCTCAACACTGTGAGAAATGCGGGCTAGGTACCCGCTGCCGCTGACGGACGCGGGTAAGCTTGTCGAGGATATCACGGTGATTGGCATAGATGGCGTTACGACCGACCCGCGCTTCCCGAGCGAGGGCTGCGACGGTCAACCGCCGGTCGGCCATTGGAGAACCATCAGAACCGGTGACTAGGCGGTCAAGGGCGGCATGCAGCTTCTCGGCCGTCGCCTGCATACGTTGGTCATGTGGATTTGCGGCCGTCGTCTTCGGCACGGGCTTCTCCTGTGGCGGAAAGATCGGAAAGGATACGCTCGCACTCGGCGATACGTGTCCTGGCGAGCGCGAGACTCGATCCGTCAAGCCGTTCGTCGGCGATCAGAGTGAGGTTGCGGTCAAGGCGCGCTTGCCAGACCGGTCGATGCCGCTCGGTGACGGCGAAGTTGGCGCAGCTCATGCAGGTGCTCTCGGTGCGCCACAGCGGGTTCGGACCACGTTCGTCACCCATGCAGGCGGCGGACTCGGCGCGATAGACACAGTACCCCCAGTCGCAAACACCGAGCCGCATGCCGCTCTCCTCGATGAGGAAATCGACATAGGCGGCGAGTTCGCCGTCACGGGTACGGCCGCGGAAGCGCGACCGTGACGACAACATGCGCCCCGCCTTGCCGCCGAGACGCGACGCGGTGAGCAGTTCCTCAAGCGCGGATCGAGTCTCATCGAGCGTTTGTGCGTCGACGAGCTCGCCGAGATCGAAATCCGTCCCGACATAGGCGCTGTCGGTCATGATGCGGGTCACGTGCCCGAAATGATGCTGCAGGGCGTGAAGGCCGGTGCGATCGCGCTTGCCGACAAAGCGGGCGAAGGTCTTGCGGCCCTGGTGTGTGGTCAGACGCCAGGGCGTCCCATCGTTACTGCGCGGCATGTCGATGAAGGGCGCGAATCTCTCGTTCAGGCGGATGACGAGAGAGCTGCCGGTTACGACCTCCGGTGCGCGGCGGTCGATGATGCCGCGTCCGGCCATGGAGAGCCACAGTTCCGATCGGCCAGCCTCGGCACGCAAGGGTTCTGATAGGCGGCACAAAACTTCGATCGCGCGCAGAACGGGCGGCGGCGCTGGCCAGAGGTGCGGTGTGCCGGCTTCATTGGCGGCGGTCTTGAATATCCGCCCACGAACATAGGCAAAGGCTTCGGTCCGATCTGCGGACGGGTGCTCTTCGATGCAGCCGGCATCGAGTGTAAGAATCTCCGAGACTCTCGCGCCGACCAGGTAGGCAATGGTGATGAAGCAAGCCTCCTGGATCCTGTTGATCAGGGCACGCAGGTGCGTCGTTCGTGTCAGCGGCAGATGCCAAGGTGCGTTCTCGCCCTCGATGGTGGAAAAGCGAAACGAGGAAACGAGAGTTCGGACGGCCTGCCGGTGAACGACAAAAGAGCGGCCCTGATCATCCATGCGAAACGGCACGGCCTGGTCGCGCAGCCCAATGACGTCATCGGCCGGCTGTCCGATTAGCCGGATTGCCGCCGAGATGAGAGGGACGGCAATGGCATCGGGCGTGAATGGCAGGCGCCGCACGGTGTGGCGGCTGAATCCCGAATACAGGCTGGCGCGCGCTTTGCCGAACGGATGCTCTGATGGTGGGTATGCGAGCTTGCGCCTCTGCTGGTAGAGAGCCAGCAGGATGTTGGCATAGGCGTGCCGCGTTCCGGGCCTGATCGGCGTACCATCATGCCTTTGCCGCTTGGCAATGTAATGCATGAACCGTTCGGCTGCATCACGGTCGAGCTCATCAAAACCGCGCCTTGCTTCGCCGACCATCCACTGGATCAGCACACGAAGTCTTCCGGCCGTCGCGACAAGCGATCTTGATCGCGCGTGTCGCCTGCCTGGCGGCGGATCGGCTCGAAGCGACCACAGGAAGATGCGCGCATCTTCCAGCCAGCCGCCCCAGCAAGGGTCGGTGAAGCGGCTGCCATCCGGGAGTTCGAAATCCCAATCGATCTGGAGGTGATATGTTCGCAGATCAGATCGCCGACCGTCGAGATGCCATTGCGAGTCCGACCACAGCGAGTGTGCCGAAACCTTCTGCCGTGGATCGATATCGTGGGTGAGATCAGCGTGGGGCAGCATGATCACTCCAACTCTGGCAAAGCAGGCATGCCGGTGGCGAGCGCGCGCGCGGCCTCGTGCAGCGCCGCCGGAAAATCCGGAAGGATGTCTTGAGTGAGCATCCGCCATGACGGCGCGTAGAGGAGATTCCGGCGCCGGGGATCAAGCCGGCTGCGGGCTTGCTCGAACCGATCGATGGCGGCGAGGATGCGCGCCAGATGTTCGGTGTCGATCGGGATCACGAGACCCGGACACGCAAGGCATCCGCCGAAATGCGGGCACAGACGCTCGGCACCATCTCGACCGGGCGCGACTGGGGCGCGACAATCATGGCCGAAGGAAACGGTGCCGCGAAGCTGGTCAAGTCCCGACGACGGGCCGATATGCTTGAAACCACGAACCCATGCGACCATCAGGTCTTGCAAGCGAGCGATCGTTTGGCGCTGAAAGCGCGTCGTCTCCTCGCTCTTGAGGTAGGTCTCGGTGGTCGCAGCGCTGGCGTGGTTGAGGATCGACTGGGCCACGAGAATATCGCCGCCCGAGGCACGATAGTGCTCGGTTGCGACCGTTCCGCGAAACAAAGCAGGAGCAAAGCTATCGATCTGCGCACGCGGACTGCCGGGATTTACCGCGTTCCATTCATCGGTGCGACGGTTGGCGCGCTTCGTGAATCTGAGGATAGCCCGTCTGAGAACGGAGTGCTCGACCACCTCCGTGCGGCTGCGGAGAGAACGACGGGTGGACTCGGTATAGACGCTGCGGGTCAGGAACACTCGATCCTGCTGAGCGGGCGGAGCGCCCGCAAGGAGTGGTTCAGTCAAGGCCAGCATCATCTCGATCAAGTTCGGCGCGGCGTATCGTCGACGCCGATCGAACGACCGGCGCTGCGCCTTCTGGAGCCGGGCGCTGGTCTTGGCCTTGTTCCAGTCAACGATGACGCGATGTTCGTCGAGCGGATGCGGGACGAGGCAATCACGCCGCAGCTCGCGCAACGGCTCGGGATTGGCCGCCGTCTGGATGGCAATCGCCAGAAAGAACGGAACGAGTGTATCGGTTGTGATGTGAAAATGCTGCGCGATGGTGCGATAGCCGCCCCAGTACTTCACGAGGGTGGCGGACTTGACCCCGTGTTCTTCGAGAACGGCCCTATCGGGCATGAGACCGCCCTCAACCCGGCTGATCCGCCATATCCATCGGTCGAGTCCTTGACCGCGCAGCGTCTTGGGCGGGAGTTCGGTCTGCCGAACGACGTTCTGCCCGTATTGAAACCGAGCCCAGGCCTCGTCGATCCCTTCGTAGCAGGCACTCAGGATCGCCTTGATCTGATCGGGCGGAAGCCGCCGGCGCGGCTTTTGATGCAACCGTCTGCCGGGAAACGGATTCCACGGAATCTCAAGATCACGCGCGAGCGCACCTGGTCGATTGCGCTGGCACCACAAAAGTAGCGGCCGGAGGACATCAAAGGCAGTGGCGTGCGCTCCGCGCGGCGCACGGGAGGCCCCGTGCGTCCTGAGCCAGAGCACGTAGCGGCCGAGCGCGGCTGTATCGACATCGCCGGCCGTCTCGATCGTCCCATCGTCGGCGACGTAGCGGGCAAAGCGGCGGATCGCTGCCCAGGTCGTTTTGCGCGTTGCAGGCGTCTGGCCGGCGCCGTGCTCCCGGAACGCCCCGACCAGGAGCCCGCGCAGATCGGCAGGCAGGCCAGAAAGCTGCTCGGGGTCGAACCGTTGGACCGCTTCGCCCCAGGCATCGGTGAATATGACCGTATCGGTGACGAGGTCAGTTGCCGCACTCTCCGGCGTCGCAACCGTGATGCGCCGATCTATCGACTTCCTTTTACGCCCGGCCATGAGGCACCAACTCGCCGTAGAGATAGGCGAGGCTCTCGGCGAGCGTGTCGGCATGAAGCTCGACACAGCGCAGATAGATTGCCGTCGATTGGATCGAGGCGTGTCCGAGCAGGACCTGCACGATCTTCAGGGGATTGAGGTCTGGCGTTGTCGCCGCCTGCTTCTGCAAACGCACGAGCATGGTCATCGCGAACGTATGCCGCAGCCAGTGCCCCGATCCCGCCAGCCCTGCCGTCCGGAACGCCGCGCCAAACGCCGCGGAGAGTCGCGCCCGCGATACAGGTTCTCCCCTGCTGTTGAGGAAAGCCGCGCAAGAGCCTGCCAAGCAACCGCTGGCGGATGCCGTCACAGAGGCGAAGGACCCCGACGCCTACTCCGTCGCCGCTGAGTAATCGGCAATGGCCGGGACCGCATTAGCGGTTCCGGCTTGTTCCCGCGCGACCGTCGAAATTATCGGCCGCACGCCTAACGGCACGCGGCCAACGTCATGATAACTCAGTCTCAAACATTTGGGATGTGAGGATAGCTATCTTGCAGGCGGCTCGATCGCTCGCTGCTTTCGCTCGTTCGCAAAGTCGGCTTCGATCAGCAACTCGCGAACGAGGATATGGGCGAGCCGCTCAGGCGTCATGCGATCAAGCGCCGCTATCCGCTGCTTTTCCTCCACCACCACGATGAGCTTGTCGCCGGCAACGAGATACCCGCATCGATGTCGGGTGCCATTATAGACATGGTCGAATCGCACGGCCTCGCCGTTATCAAAATCCATTGTCGGTCCACGCTCAGGGCCAGCATGCCCGGATGACTCTGACGCGAAGCTATCGGGCTGTTGTAATGCAATCCTTGCGCGAGGTCTTTGTGCACAGAAAAATGTAAACTTATCCCGATCAGGAATCCTCGACGGCCCCAAGACAAGGCATGGAAAGAACTCGCGAAGCGATTTCCTGGGCAATTCGATTAGCATCGACTTGTCGAGCACCGACCGACGCTATTCGGCACGCGCCAAGGGGTTGAAGCTTTAGGATGATGAGCTCCTCAAGCTCACGCTCACTTCCATCCGCGCCGCCCGCCACCCGCCAAATGCGCAAGACCGCTGCGGACGGCTGGCCGTCCTGGTATTGCCACTCCAGCAGATTTCCAAACACCTTTCCGACGCCGCGCCATTGAATGCTGACTTGAGCCGTCCGGCTCCGGGCTGGATTCCAAATGGCTATGCCAGCCAAATTGCCTTCGTCGAGATATTCGGCGACGTACCCGTTGGGGCCGGGACAGCGCCAAGCTTGAAATTGCGCGCGCGAGCGGTCGACGCACGATACTCCATGCGTGGCTGTATAAGCGCGCGGCGCTTGCGCATGGCCTGGCGGCACTGCCAGAATCAGCCCGACGGCGGCCAGCATCGCGTGCAAGGACCTCATATGCGCACCGGCTGCTGCCGCTGCAGACGCTGGACTTCGGCTGGGTTCGATCCATAGAACAACCCTTTGCGATCAGCTTGCCCGGAGAGCACGGTCCATAGACTGGCAAGGCCGGGTAGCAGCCAGAACAGTCCGATGCCGGCGAACGGCAGCAGCACGGTCCCCAGAAGGATGTGATGCACGATAAAAAATTTTCGCGCGTCGCGGCGGTCGAACACCGCCATGCTATCGGATTTGATGCCCCAGAGTTGGCAACGAAACCGTCCTCCATGGACATACATTCTGTCGAAGAAGAATTCTCCTGCGCTGCCAAGCTGGAGCTGCGAGGCAGCGTCGTTGCAAACCGCAACTTTTTCGACACTCAAGCGTCGACCCGAGGCCTCCGTGATCTCGAGATAGGCATAGATGGCCAGGTCGTTGTTGAACAAGCTCTGACCGATCGCCGTGATCGTCCCGTTGACTGAAAACAAACCCATCGTTTTACCCGCGAAAGTTTACGGCGCGATACTACACGCTTGGACGTGTATTATACGTTAAAGCGTGTAGCACAATTTAGTTGCAAATGCATCATCCTGATGGATGAGGCGGCGAAATCCTGCACACACGAAACGACTACTTGCGCGTAACCTTCGCCGTCTGCGCCAGGAAAAATCATGGTCGCAACACGACCTCGCCGATGAAGCCGACGTGCGTCAGGCACTGGTCAGCGCGCTCGAAGTAGCGAAAGCCAATCCGACGCTGGAATCGCTCGACCGAATCGCGGCGGCCCTTGACGTGCAGTTGGCCGATCTGCTGGCGGCACAAAGTAGATGATTTCGGACTGCAACGGGCGCCTCGCCGCTCGCTGGCTGTCGGCTTGTGTACGCGAGGATCTGATGCACCATCGACCCACTCATTCGAATTGGCCGATTTCGGTTTCAAAAGCCGGCCGGAGGTCGCGACCGCGCCGCTGCGTAGAGAGATCGCCCTCTGAGGCTCCGGTTAAGTTATGGCTGCCCGTTTCCTCCCTGGTGACGTCGGACGTTGCATGCAGGACCAGCGCGCTCGATCGAGACATGCGCGCCATTCAGCGAGGGTGGATCGTGGCAGGTATCGATCGTCCCTGACATCGAGATTGCGAACTGGACTTTTGCAGGTCTTCCGTCGAGAGCGCACCAACTCGCGTGCCGCGATGCGAATTCTTGCAACGTTTGTCCGGTCGCGACTGCCTCCATTGACGCGCAAGCGCAGGTCTTTGCGGGACCGGTGACGCCGCGTCCTTGTGTGGCGATAATGGCAGTCACGGTGGTCTCCATCAGTCGGTTTATGGACGCAACCCCAACGCAACCTCGAATGGACGGATCAGGCCCGAGGGACGGCTAAGGCCTCGATCGCCTTCCCGCAACGGCTACGCCAGCTTTTTTCCCCTGCCGCAAAGTGGCGGCATTCCTCGCGGAAAGCAAAAAAGCCGTCTGACGCCGTCCTCCGCTGCGCTGCGGGCCTGA
>DAIMKE010000239.1:0-7813 GCA_036721875.1 Bradyrhizobium sp.
ACGCTGAGGAAGCACGCATGGCAAAAGTTCCAGTCCAGTTTCGCCTAAATGGTTCCGACCGCGCCGCCTTCATCGACGGCGCCGACAACCTCCTCATGACCCTTCGACGCGGGCTCAACGAGTTCGCGCCCAAGTATGGCTGCGGACAAGGCACCTGCGGCGTCTGCACCGTGCTGATCGACGGCGAACCGCAGCTTTCCTGCCTCACTTTGGCGGTAGCCTGCGACGGCCGCCACGTGGAAACGGCATCCGGCATGGCCGAGGGGCCGAACCTGCACCCCCTGCAGGTCGCGTTCATGGATAATTTCGCAGCGCAATGCGGCTTCTGTACGCCCGGCATGCTGATGGCGGCGCGTGCGCTTCTCGACCGAAATCCAAAGCCGAGCCGGGAGGAAGTGATCGAGGCGATTGCCGGAAATATCTGCCGTTGCACCGGTTATGAGCCGATCATCAACGCCATTCTCGCCGCGGCCGGCACTGGCGACCAGAAACGCGCCTGAGGGAGAACGAGATGCTCGAGATCCGGAAGGACTATTTCGCCAACGAGCGCGACGACAATCTCAACGTCGTCGGCAAGGGCATTCAGCGCCAGGACATGCCGGGCCACGTCACGGGACGCTCGCGCTACTTCGACGATCACGCCTTCGAAGGCTTGCTGCATTTGAAGGTGGTGCGCAGCCCGCATCACCATGCCCGCATCCGTTCCATCGATATCGGCGCGGCGGAGCGCGCGCCGGGCGTGAAGCGCATTCTGCGGGCAGCCGATGTGCCCGTGAACAAGAACACGCTGCTCAGCCTGATCAATTTCGGCAAGGACGACGAGCCTTCGCTGGCGGTCGACAAGGTGCACTACAAAGGCGAGCCCGTCGTGGCCGTGATCGCCGAGAGCGAGGCTGCCGCGATGGCCGCCCGCAAGCTGGTGCGGATCGACTACGAAATCCTGCCGGCGGTCTTCGACGTCGAGGAGGCACTCAAGCCCGGCGCGCCGATCGTCAACGAAACCTACCCGAACAATTACTTCGAGTATCACGAGAAATTCGATCACCAGAAGCTGCGCTTCGGCGATACGGAAAAAGCCTTCGGTGCCGCCGACCTCGTGATCGAGGAACGCTACCAGACCTCTCCGATCGAGCATGCTCCAACGGAGACCAACGGCACGATCGCCGCCCCTGAGCAGGACAACCGCTTCGTCGTGCATTCCTGCGCGCAGGGGCTGTTCTTCTCGCTGGGCACGTCGGCAAAGATCCTCGATCTCGAGTCGAACCGGCTGCATTTCATCGGCGGGACGGTGGGCGGCGGATTCGGCGGCAAGGTGGATTCGCTCACCGAACCGCTTGCGATCCTCGGCGCGATGCTGACGGGCCGGCCTGTGCGCTACGTGCTCGATCGCGAGGAGGAAATGCTCTACGGCTCGCCGCGCGGCGCCGAGCGCGTTTATGTCAAGGACGGGGTGATGCGCGACGGGCGCATCATCGCGCGCCATGTTCGCTCCTATTTCGATGCCGGCGCCTATACCCGCCTGTCTTCCTACGCCGCCATCAAGTGCACGGCGCATCTCCCGGGCCCGTACTGGATCCCGAACGTCTCGTCCGACATCTACGTCTCCTACACCAACCGTTGTCCTTCCACCGCGATGCGCGGCTTCGGCATCACCGCGGCCGATTTCGCGCTCGAAGTGCAGATGGACAAGCTCGCCCATGCCGTGAACATGGATCCGATGGAATTCCGCATCCTCAACGCCTATCGCGACGGCGACATGAAAGCGCATCGGCGCGTGGCGAAGAACACGGCGCTGATTGAGTGCGTGCAGGTGGCGGCGGAGAAGGCGCGCTGGCCGATCTCCGAAAGCGCCAGGCGGCAATCCTCGCTCGAGGGCGGCGGACAGGGCGAGCGCGGGCAAATCCCCGCCACCCCCATCGACCAGCGCGGCCAGATCGGCCGGCCCGAGACGCGCAGCGGGCCCGTAACGCAGACCCTGCCAGCAGGCACCATGCGCATCCCGCTGACGAAACAGCCGGAGCTGGAGGGCAGCCGCGACGCGCGACCCGTGGCGCCGAACGTCCCGCGCTATGAGCCGGCGCGCCCGATGACGCAGCCCGCGGTTCAGGCTCCGGCACCGCTTGCTCCGATGCCGTCAGCCGCTCCGCCGCCCCCGCCTGGCGTAACGCCTCCTGCCGCGCCCGCTCCAGGCGCCCAGCCTCAGCACGGCGCGATGCGTTTCTCGTCGGTGTTCGGAACAAGGAGGCGGTGAAATGACACGGCACAAGGGCCGCGGCATGGCCGCGATCAACTATCCGATCGGCATGAATCTGGGCGGCGATCCCAGCCAGGCCCTGATCCACTCCAACCCGGACGGCAAGTTCACTGTCGCACTTTCGGCGATCGATCTCGGCCAGGGCATGAAACAGGTCACGCGGCAGGTGGCCGCCGAAACGCTCGGCGTGCCGGTCGAGGATGTCTATGTCGATACCGCCGACAGCGACACCGGCCCGCACGACATGGGCTCTTTTGCCTCGCGCGGCACGCATCGGATGGGCAACGCGGTGATTGCGGCGGCGCGCGAGGCGCGCGGCGTTCTGCTCGAAGCCGCCGCGGAAGAGCTCGAGGTCAATGCCGCCGACCTCGTCACGGATGGGCGCGGCAATATCCACGTGCGCGGCGCACCCTCCCGCTCGATCACCGTGCGCGCGACCGCGCAGGCCGCACAGTTCAGGCAAGGCAAAACGATCGCCGGGCGCGGCATATTTCTCATCCCGCTCTCCGCGGTCGATCCGGAGACCGGCGAGATGAACCCCAACACCGCCTTCGCCCACGCCTGCCTCGTTGCTGACGTGGAGGTGGATGACGAGACCGGCGAAGTGACCTTGCTCAACATCACGAGCGCCTATGAGCTTGGCCGCGCGCTCAACCCGAGAATGGTGGAGCAGCAACTGGTCGGTGGGGCCTGGATGGGCCAGAGCCATGTGCTGTTCGAAACGCCGGAGCCCTACTATCCGAATCCCGATCACGGCCCGCGCGATTTCAACGAGTACCTGATGCCGGGACCGGGCGATATCGCGCCCTATTCGGCGAGCGTGCTGGAGCGGCCCGCGCCGGATGGCCCGTTCGGGGGCAAGGGGCCCGGCGAGATGTGCGCAAATCCGGTGCTGCCCGCGGTGGCCAATGCGGTGTTCAACGCCGTCGGTGTACGAGTCGATGAACTCCCGATCACGCCGGAAAAAGTGCTGCGCGGCATCCGCGCCATCGGCGGCGCACGGCCCCAGGCAAGGCGGGGCGGCTGACCATGGCGCTGCGCACCACCATCGCCGGCATTTCGAGCCCCGAGGCGCTCGCGGACGCGCTCAGGTCGGCTTTGTATCTCGCCGATGATGGGATCGCGACCGCAGGTTATCTCGCGCTGGCGCTCGGTAAGCCGCTGCTGCTGGAAGGCGCGCCGGGTGTCGGCAAGACGGAAGCCGCTAAAGCGATCGCCGGCATTCTCGGACGGCAATTGATCCGGCTGCAATGTTTCGAAGGGATCGACGCCGCAGCAGCGCTGTACGAATGGAATTATCCGCGCCAGATGCTGGCGATCCGGCAGGCGCAGGAGGGAACCAATACCGACATCTACCGCGATGAATTCCTGATCGAGCGCCCGATGCTCACCGCGCTGCGCCGACCGGATTCGACCGTGCTGCTGATCGACGAAATCGACCGCTCCGATCATGAATTCGAGGCGTTCCTGCTCGAATTCCTCTCCGACTTCTCGATCTCGATCCCCGAGCGCGGCACGCTGCGTGCGGCCGAACGCCCGGTGGTGATCCTCACCTCGAACCGCACGCGCGATCTGCATGAAGCGCTGCGCCGGCGCTGCGTCTATCACTACATCGCCTACCCCGATCCGGCGCGCGAGGCCGAGATCATCATGCTGCGCTCATCGGCCGTGGCGGAAAGCACGGCGCGCGCCGTGGTGGCGGCTGTCGGCATCCTTCGCAACGAGCCGCTCTCGAAGCCTCCCGGCGTTGCCGAGGCGGTGGACTGGGCCGAGGCCGCCACCGCGCTGGCCCGCACCGGTGCATCCTGGCCGGAGGCGTTCCGCCGTTCCCTCGGCGCGGCGATCAAGGATGAGGAAGACCTCGCCCATCTGCGTCCGCGGCTTGCGCAATTCATACCGGGGATGGCGGCATGAGCGTGAAGGTGCCCGGCGCGGTGCGCCCGCTGATCGGCTTTCCGGTCCTGTTGCGCGAACACGGATTTGCGATCGCGCCGGAGCAGACGGTGAGCTTCCTTCAGGCGGTGGAACTGCTCGGCCCGCGCAGCATCGAGCACGTGCGCAAGGCCGCGGTCGCAACGCTTGCGCCGCATCCGGAGCAGCGGACGCGCTTCGATGCGCTGTTCGACCTGCATTTCCTTGGGGCTATCGGCGAGCCGGGTGAGGACGAGTGGCAAGCCGATGACGACATGCAGGTGCAGGACGATATCGGCACGGAAGAGATCGTGATCGGCGAGGAGGTCAACGAGACCGGCCAGGCCGCCACCGGAGCGGAAGCGCTCGCGATACGCGCCCTGCGCGCGCCCGACGACGCGCAGACGCTGCGGCGTTTCGCCGACGCCCTGCCTGATTCCCTGCCCCGCCGCCGCGGCTATCGCCACAAGGCGGCGCGGCGCGGCAAGGGCATCGACCTCGCACGAAGCCTGCGCGCGGCCATGCGGAACGAAGGCGAGGTGATGAGCCTGAAGCGGCAGCGGCGCGCGACGCGCCCCCGCCCCATTCTTCTCCTGATCGACGTATCCGGATCGATGAAGGCGCGCAGCGATGCCCATCTCGCGCTGGCGCATGAAATCGTCCATGCGATGCCGCGCGTGGAAGTGTTCACATTCGGCACGCGCCTGACGCGCCTGACCCGCGCGATGCGGCTCAAGAACCGCGCGCACGCCCTTTCCGAAGCATCAAGCCTTGTCGCCGACTGGGACGGCGGCACCCGGATCGGCGACGCGCTCGAAGCGTTCCTCGCCGTGCCGCGCTTTGCCGGCTATGCGAGGGGAGCCACCGTCATCGTACTGTCCGACGGGCTCGAGCGTGGCGACCCGACCACGATGATACGCGCCGTGCAGCGCCTCGCGGCGCGCGCCTTCAGAATCGACTGGTTCACGCCGCTCGCCATCGATCCCCAGTACCGGCCCGAGACCGAAGCGCTGCGCGCCATCCGCCCGCTGCTCGCCTCGCTGGGCGACGCGAGCTCCACATCGCGCCTCTGCCGCGCGATCCTTGCCATCGGAAAGGCGAAAGCAGCATGACGGGGCTGGTCGACGCACATTTTCACATCTGGCGACAGGCCGATCTGCCGTGGCTGCTGGGACCGATGCAGCCGCGTATTTTCGGACCGTACGAGCCGATCCGGCGCGACTATCCGGTCGAGGAATACCTCGCCGATTGCCGGCCCGAGGGCATCACCGAAGCCGTCTACGTGCAGGCGAACTGGGCTCCGGAACGCGCGCTGGACGAGGTGCGGTTCGTGGCAGAGTCCGCGCGCCGGGCAGCTTTCCCGATTGCGATCGTCGCCTATGCCGACATGCTCGCGGAGGACATCCGGCCTCAGCTCGACGCGTTGACCGCCGAGCCATCCGTTCGCGGCGTCCGGATGCAGCTCCACTGGCATGACAACCCGCTCTATCGTTTCGCACAGTCGCCCGATCTCGCCCGCGATCCGCTCCTGCAGCCCAACGTCGCGCGGCTTGCGGACTATGATTGGAGTTTCGATCTCCAGGTCTTCGCAGGCCAGATGGCGGGGGCGGCGGAGCTGGCCATGGCCTGTCCAAGCGTGACGTTCGTTCTGCAACATTCGGGCATGCTGGAGGACCTGACGCCGGAAGGCATCGCATCATGGCGCGCAGGCATGAAGCGCCTCGCCGCCTGCCCCAACGTCGTCAGCAAATTATCAGGCCTCGGCACATTCCTCCGGCGCAATGATCCGGCGCATGTCGCTTTCATCGCGGGCGAAACGCTCGCGCTTTTCGGCGCGGAGCGCTGCCTGTTCGGCTCGAACTTCCCGATCGAAAAGCTCTGGACGACCTATGCCGCGCTCATCGGCGCACACCGCGCGGGCATACCGGCAACCGATCACGATCAGGTTTTCAACAGTACTGCGCGCCGGGTCTACCGGCTCGGCCAATAAAAGGAATGGGAGGGCCAGATGGCTTTGGAAATCAAGGTGCTCGACTATGGCGATATCGAGCTTGAATCGAGCTTCCTGGTGCTGGGACGCGATTGCGGCCGCACGCGCCGCGTGCCGACCTACGGCTTTTTGATTTTGGGCGGACCCTGGCCCCTCGTGATCGATACCGGCTACCGCAACAACCAGATCATGGAGAGCCTCGGCATGCGCGGCCTCCAGTTCCACGAGAACATGATCGAGAACCAGCTCGCGAAGTTCGGCGTGCGAATGGGAGACGTCCGCTACGTGCTGCACACGCACCTGCATATCGACCACGCGGGCAAGGACGAACTGTTCCCGATGAACACGACCGTAATCATCAACCGCCGCGAGCTGGAATATTCGGTCTCGGGGCTGATGCATCCGCAATATCCCGCACCCGACATCAAGCACCTGATCGACCGTCTCCACACCAAGGACGCCTTGCGACTGGAAGACCTCGAACTCACCGGCATGATCGAGCTCTTCCCGGGCTGTTACATGGAGGCGGCCGGCGCGCATACGGAGGGTTCGATGAACGTCCACATCGACACGGTCGAGGGTCGCGCCACGATCTGCGGCGACGTGATCTACGATTTCAACGACCAGGTGGTGAATCCCTTCCACGAAATCCACGCCAACGAGCCGCGCACGACCGGCAATCACGGCGTCTCCAAGCGCGAGGAGAAGGCAGCGATCAAGAAGCTGCTGGCTGGCTCGAAATTCCTGCTGCCGATACACGACAAGCCCGCGAAGATCGCCAGCGGTCAGGTGATCGGGCGAATGGACATGGCCGTTCCCGGCCCGGTCGTGCAAAGCCTGCCGTTGCGCAACTGGTTCCCGATGTAAGGATTGAGACGGGCGGCATGAACAGCCGCCCGATCGCGAGGGGTTTGCCATGACAACGCATGTCGCCGTCCGGCCCGGCTTTGCCGATCTCGTCGATCTCTGGGCGCCGGTGCGCCAGATCGGTACCGGTTTCCAGTTTACGGAAGGGCCGATCTGGCATCCGCGAGAAGGATTCCTGCTCTTCTCCGACATGCCGGGCGATGTTCGCCGCCGCTACGATTCAACCGGCATCCGCGAGGTGATGAAACCGGCGCACAAGTGCAACGGCATGACCTACGATGCCGAGCTCAACCTCATCGTCTGCGAGCATGCGACATCGACGCTCGTGCGGGAAAGACCGGACGGGCGACGCGAGATCCTCGCCTCGCATTTCGAGGGGATGGAGCTGAACAGCCCCAACGATGTCTGCGTGAAATCGGACGGCTCGATCTATTTCTCCGATCCCTGGTATGGCCGCATGCCGGTTTACGGCGTGGAGCGGCCGCGCCAGCTCGGCTTCCAGGGCGTCTATCGCCTGCCCCCGGGCGGAAAACCGCAATTGCTGGTGGACCGCTATCTGTTCGAGCAGCCGAACGGGCTCTGCTTCTCGCCGGACGAGAAGCTGTTCTACATCAACGATACCGTGCAGCAGCTGATCCGGGTGTTCGAGGTCCAGTCGGATGGCACGCTGGCCAGGGGACGGGTTTTCGCCTCCGCGATATATTCGCCAGGCGAGCCAGGCGTGCCGGACGGGATGAAATGCGATGCACAGGGCAATGTCTGGGTCTGCGGACCCGGCGGCGTCTGGGTCT
>DAIMKE010000240.1:0-7812 GCA_036721875.1 Bradyrhizobium sp.
ATCGAGCGATAGAGCTGACGGGCGTCCCCGCCCGGAAAGTCGGCGCGCGCGGTGCCGTAGTCGGGCATGAACAGCGTGTCGCCGACGAACACGGCATCGCCGATCTTGTACGACAGATCCGCGGGCGTATGGCCCGGCGTGTGCAGCACCTCGACGACGAATTCGCCAATGGCGAATGTTTCGCCATCGGCAAACAGGCGATCGAAATCGCTGCCATCGGTCCGCAGGTCATCGGCATTGAACACGGGGCGGAAGATTCGCTGCACGTCCTTGATGTGCTCGCCGATACCGATCCGGGCGCCGGTCTTCGACTTGATATAGGGAGCACCCGACAGATGGTCGGCATGCGCATGGGTCTCGAGGACCCACTCGATCGCAAGCTTGTCCTCGTTCGCCGCGGCCAGAATGGCTTCCACCGAACGCGCGTCGACGGTGCCGTCGCGCTGATCGAAGTCGAGCACGGGATCGATGACCGCCGCGCGGCGGGTCACAGGATCGAACACCAGATAGCTGATGGTGTTGGTCGCCTGATCGAAGAACGCCCTGATCTGCGGGGCTGCACGCGATGTTGTCATGTCGCACTCCTATCCATTTACCCGTTGTATCGGCCGCTGGTCATCCCGAAGGGCAATATAGATTGCCGGAATTACCAGCACGGTGAGCAAGGTCGACGAAGCGAGCCCGAACAGCAGGGAGATGGCGAGCCCCTGGAAGATCGGGTCGGGCAGGATCGTGGCTGCCCCGATCATCGCGGCGAGCGCCGTCAGGATGATGGGCTTGAAGCGCACCGCCCCCGCTTCCAGCAGTCGTTCGCGCAGGCTGTTGCCGACGGCAGCGTGGCGGATGAAGTCCACCAGGAGGATCGAGTTGCGCACGATGATGCCCGCGAGCGCGATAAACCCGATCATGGAGGTCGCGGTGAACGGCGCGGCAAACAGCCAGTGGCCGATGAGAATGCCGATCAGGGTCAGGGGGATCGGCGTCAGGATGACGAGCGGCAGCTTGAAACTGCCGAACTGCGCGACGACCAGAATGTAGATTCCAACGATCGCGATCGCGAATGCCGCCCCCATGTCGCGGAACGTGACATAGGTGATCTCCCATTCGCCGTCCCACAGCAGCGTCGGCCTGGTTTCGTCCGTGGGCTGGCCGTGCAGGCTGACGGCGGGCTTGGGCAGTTCGCCCCATGGGTGCGCGTCGATACGGCGGGCGACTTCCAGCATGCCGTAGATCGGTGCCTCGTAGCTTCCCGCCAGTTCAGCCATCACCATGTCGGCGAAACGGCCGTCGCGGCGAAAGATGACCGGAGAACCCGCCTCGGTCGATGCCCGCACCACCTCGCCAAGCTCGACCACGGTCTTGCCGCCCGGCACTGTGTTGGCTGGAACCGGGGTCGATTTGAGCGCTTCCGTCCAGGCAAGATCGCTCTTCGGCAGCCGGACCGTGATCGCGATCGGGTTGCGATCCTCGCCGCGGTGGGAATAGCCGACGGTCAATCCACCGAACAGCATCTCGATCGTGTCGTAGACGTCCTTCTGCTCGACGCCGAAGAATTCCAGCCGGTCCTGGTCGATCGACAGCCGCAGCCGCGGCCGCGGTTGCCCGACCGAATCGTCGACGTCGACGATGAAGGGGACTGACGCGAATATCTTCCTGGTTTCGTTCATGACGGCGCGGCGGGTCGCCGAATCCGGGCCGTAGATCTCGGCAAGCAATGTCGCCATCACGGGCGGGCCGGGCGGTACCTCCACCACCTTGATGGAGGTCCCCTCGGGCACGGCGAGCGCCTTCAACTTCTCTCGCAGTTGGAGCGCGATGACGTGGCTGGCGCGCGCACGGTCGCCCCGAGCGGCGAGGTTGACCTGCAGTTCGCCCAGTTCCGGCGACGCGCGCAGATAATAGTGCCGCACCAGACCGTTGAAATTGAACGGCGCCGCGGTCCCGGCATAGACCTGCACCGACGTCACCTCCGGCAATTGCCGGGCAATCTCGGCCGCAGCCAGCAGCACCCGCTCGGTATCCTCCAGTGTCGCGCCTTCCGGCAGATCGGCGACGACCGCGATCTCCGACTTGTTGTCGAACGGCAGCAGCTTCACCGTCACGCTCCTGGTATAGAACAGCCCCATCACCAGCAGCGTCGCCACACCGACGGAAATCAGGAATATCCAGGACGAGCGGCGGGTACGAATGACGGGAGCGGCGACCTTGCGGTAGAGCCGGCCGAGCCAGCCTTCGTCATGCGCCGCCCCATGCGGCTGCGAGGCATCGCCGCCGCGATGCAGCTTCAGCATCAGCCACGGGGCGATCACCATCGCGACAAAGAACGAGAACAGCATGGCAGCGGAGGCGTTCGCCGGGATCGGCGCCATGTAGGGGCCCATCAGGCCCGACACGAACAGCATCGGCAGCAGCGCTGCGATCACGGTCAGCGTCGCCAGGATCGTCGGATTGCCAACCTCGGCGACGGCTTCGATGGCGGCCTGCAACCGCGGGCGGCCATCCCGCATCGCCCAATGCCGCGCGATGTTCTCCACCACCACGATCGCGTCGTCGACCAGGATGCCGATCGAGAAGATCAGCGCGAACAGGCTGACGCGGTTGATGGTATAGCCCATGATATTGGCCGCAAACAGCGTCAGCAGAATCGTCGTGGGAATCACCACGAGCGTCACCACGGCCTCGCGCCAGCCGATCGCGAACGCGATCAGAACCACGATGGAGACGGTGGCGAGGCCGAGATGGAACAGCAGTTCGTTGGCTTTCTCGTTGGCGGTCTCGCCATAGTCGCGGGTGACGGTCGCAGCGACATCGGCCGGAATCAGCCGGCCCTCGAGCGCTGCGATCCGCGCGCGCAGATCTTCCGCCACGACGACCGCGTTGGCACCGGCGCGCTTGGCGATCGCGACGCTGATCGCAGGCGCCGTTTTCCACGAGCCCTTGTCGTGCTCGGACACGTTCCAGACGCGGTGTTCGACCGGCGATGGTCCCAGCACGACCCGGGCGACGTCGCGCACATAGACCGGACGATTGTCGCGGGTCGTCACCAGCAATAGCCCGATGTCGGGTACGCCCGACAACGTCTGCCCTGCGGCGACCGTGCGGGTCTGCCCGGCGTCACGGACCCGGCCAGCCTGGAACGAGCGGTTGGCGTCGCGCACCTTGGCCAGCAATTGCTGCAGCGTGACGCCGTAGAGGGCGAGCTTTTCCGGGTCGGGCTCGACGCGGATCTGCTGCGCATCGCCGCCGACGATGTAGGTCAACCCGACATTGTCGACCTTGCTCAGTTCGGAACGAAGTTTTTCCGCAAGGTCGAACAGATCCTTGTCCGAGTAGCGCTGGGCCGCCGCCGGTTTCGGCGACAGCGTCACCACCATGATCGCGACATCGTTGATGCCGCGGCCGACGATCAGCGGTTCCGGGATGCCGACAGGGATCCGGTCGATGTTGGCGCGGATCTTCTCATGAACCCGCAGGATGGCTTCGTCGGCCCTGGTGCCGACGAGAAAGCGCGCCGTAACCATGACGCGGTCGTCCTGGGTCTGGCTGTAGGTGTGCTCGACGCCGTCGATCGCCTTGACGATCGTCTCCAGCGGCTTGGTCACCAGTTCGACCGCATCCGGCGCCTTCAGGCCGTCTGCGCGGATCGTGATATCGACCATCGGCACGCTGATCTGCGGCTCCTCCTCGCGCGGGATGGTGATCAGCGCGACGAGCCCAGCGGCAAGCGCCGCCAGCAGAAACAACGGCGTCAACGGCGACTGAATGGTCGCCTTGGTCAACCAGCCGGAAAATCCGAGCTTCACGACCGCACCAACCGGTCGGAGTTCTGCAGGCCGGACAGGATTTCGATGCCATCCGGCATGTCCGGCCGCGGCGCCGGCCGGCCGCGCTGAACCGGAACATCGACATCGACGTTACCGGCGGTTCGGACCCGGACATAGTCGAGGCCAAACCGGGTGGTAATGAACCGCGCCGGAATCACATAGGCGGGACGCTCACCGGCCGCGATCCAGACCCGGACACGCTCGTTGACGAAGTAGTCTTCGAGCCCCTCGACGATGGCATCGGCGACGACGCGCCCCTCCTCGATCTGCGGATAGACCAGGCTGATCTTGCCGAAGCGCGGCGCGGCCGTCCCGAGATCGTCCCCATCGATGCGGATCGGATCGCCTGCCTTCATCGACTTGGCGTGCCGCTCCGGCACCTTGAGCCGGACCACGAAATTCTGCTCGGCAATCAGGGCCACGGGATCACCCGGCATCACGACGGTTCCGGCAGTAAGCGGGACCTTGAGCACGCGGCCCGCCGCCGGCGCCAGGACATTGCCCTCGGTGAGTTGCTGCTGGATCACCGAACGTTCCGCGGTACGCGCGCGCATCGCATTGGCGGCGACGTTGGACGCCGTGCGCGCCTCGTCCAGCCGCGTCTTCGGCGCGATTCCCTTCTGGAACAGGTCCTCGGCGCGCGTCAGGTCGGTTTGCGCCTGCGCGACCTGGGCTTCGAGTCCGGCGATCTGCGCATCGAGAGACTTCATCTGCAGCGCGAGCTTGTCGTCGCCGACCGTGGCGATGACCTGGCCGAGTTCGACATGGTCGCCCTCCCTGACCGCGATCGCGGCGACGGTGCCGCCGATCCGGCTGCGGCCCGGCACAACGCGCCGGCTTTCGATGGTGGCGAACACAGCCTTCTGGTCGGGGACCGCCGACGACGTCACCACGAAGATCTCTTCCGCTGCGCGCAACGGCGCGGACGGAATGCTGACGATCGCGAGCAGAAGCGCGCCGAATGCGTGCAGCGAGGACTTCTTGCACAGGGAGAACATGAAATTACTCCGAACCATCTCGATAATTAGAGCGCCGGCAAATTTGTTGCCGTTGATGTGGGTCAACTCTTGTGGCTGCGAGCTGTGGCAGGCTTCGAACGGCCGGCACCCGGCTTGCAGAAAGAGCGATACAGCACCTCGACCAGATCACGCGCCGGCTCGCTGCTGATCGAGTACCAGATGGTCTGACCGTCGCGGCGCGCATCAACCAGATCGTCGCGGCGAAGGATCGCAAGATGCTGCGACACCGTGGAATCCCGCACGCCGAGAAACGCGGCGAGTTCGCCGACCGAACGCTCGCCGTCGATCAGCTGGCACAGAATCAGCAGGCGATGGCGGTTGGCCATCGCCTTGAGCAGATCACTCGCGATGTCGGCGGCGGACTGCATCTCTTCGCTATTTATTTTCATACTTGCGTATATACGCAATATCGAATATATAGTCAACCACAAGGCGGCCGCAGGTCGCCCATTCCACAGCAACAGGGCTCAATCGCGGTCAAGGAAATCAAACAAGCGGAGGAAGTGTCATGGCGGAACTCGTCGTACTCGGTGCAGGCCTTAGCGGAACGTTGATGGCCTATGAACTCCTGCCAAAGCTGCGAAACGGCGAGGACCGGGTGACGGTGATCGGCCAGGGGCCGCGCTATCACTTCGTTCCCTCCAATCCGTGGGTTGCGGTCGGCTGGCGCGAGAAGCAGGACATCGAAGTCGATATCGCCGACGTGATGCAACGCAAGGGTATCCGCTACTTCGGGCAGGGAGCGCGCCGCGTGCTGCCCCGCGAGAACCGGATCGAACTGGAAGACGGCACCTCGGTCGCATACGACTATCTCGTCGTCGCCACCGGGCCGGACCTCGCCTTCGATGAAATTCCAGGCCTCGGCCCCGACGGCGAGACCCAGTCGATCTGTCATGTCGATCACGCCACCCGCGCAAAAGCGGCGTTCGAACGGTTCGTCGAGGCGCCCGGCCCGATCGTCGTCGGTGCGGTACAGGGCGCATCTTGCTTCGGCCCGGCCTATGAGTTCGCCTTCATCCTCGATACCGAGTTGCGAAGGCGTCGTATCCGCGACCGCGTTCCGATGACCTTCGTGACGTCCGAACCGTACATTGGCCACCTCGGCCTCGACGGCGTCGGCGATACCAAGGGCCTGCTCGAGAGCGAGATGCGCGATCGCCACATCAAATGGATCACGAATGCGCACGTCACCGCGGTCGAACCCGGCAAGATGCGGGTCGAGGAGGTCTCGGAATCAGGCGCGGTCGCGAAGTCCCACGAACTGCCCTTCAACTATTCGATGATGCTGCCGGCCTTCCGGGGCGTGGCCGCCGTGCGCGGCATCGAGGGTCTGACCAATCCGCGCGGCTTCATCGTCATCGACAAGAAGCAGCGCAACCCCGTATTCCCGAATATCTTCGGCGTCGGCGTCGGCGTTGCGATTGCGCCGGTTGCGGCGACGCCGGTGCCAACGGGCGTGCCCAAGACCGGCTTCATGATCGAGTCGATGGTGACAGCGACCGCTCTCAACATCGCAGACCTGCTGAGGGGCGCCGAGCCGAAGGCCGAAGCGACATGGAACGCCGTCTGCCTCGCTGATTTTGGCGACAGCGGCGTCGCCTTCATTGCGCAACCGGAAATGCCACCGCGAAACGTCAACTGGTCCGCCAAAGGGCGCTGGGTGCATTACGCGAAGGTGGCGTTCGAGAAATTCTTCCTGCGCAAGATCAGGCTCGGGGACAGCGAGCCGTTCTACGAACGGTTCGTGATGGAGCAACTCGGGATCCGCAAGATCAAGACCGGCTGAGCAGACGAGGCAACGAACCATGAGCTCGACACGCAACATCGTCTGTCCGCATTGCAGCGCGGTCAATCGCGTCCCGGCCGACAAGCCGGCGGCCGAGGCCCGATGCGGCGCATGCCACAAGCAACTGTTCGACGGCCACCCCGTCGCAGTCGACGGTGTCCGCTTCGACAAGCACCGCCGCGCCAATGACATCGCGGTGCTGGTCGATGTCTGGGCGGCGTGGTGCGGTCCGTGCCGCGCCATGGCGCCGATGTTCGAAAGAGCGGCATCGGAGCTGGAGCCAGATGTCCGGCTGCTGAAGCTGAACGCCGACGAGGAGCAGCGCACCAGCGCCGAGTTCGGCGTATCCGGCATTCCCGCTCTGCTGTTGTTCCGCGGCGGCAGGCTGGTGGCAAAAACGGCCGGCGCGATGAACACCGGAAACATCGTCGCCTGGACCCGCGATCAGCTCGCCGCAAGCGGCTGAGAAACTACGAAGCAAACCGCAAAATGGAGAAGTGAAATGAATGTAGACCGTGCCGTCATGGCTTTCGCCGGGATCATGATTCTCGCGAGCGTCGTGCTCGCCTTGTATGTCAGTCCCTATTGGCTGGCGCTGACCGGCTTCGTCGGACTGAACCTGCTGCAGGCATCGATCACCGGATTCTGTCCGGCGGCGATGATCTTCGGCAAGCTCGGATTGAAGTCCGGCTGCGCGTTCTCGTGAATGCGCGCACGGCCGCCCGATTGAGGGCCGCCGCAAGGGCATTAAAAAAGGGCGGCTCAAAGAGCCGCCCTTTTACTATTCCGCCGCGATCGATCTCATTCGGCCGCGAGCTTCAGGTCCGGCGCGGCGGCGAGGACTTCGGCATCGACCTGGGCTTCGAACTTGGCAAAGTTCTTCTGGAACATGCCGACCAGCGCGCGCGCGGTCTTGTCGAACTCTGCCTTCTCCTTCCAGGTGTTGACGGGATCGAGGATCTCGCTCGGCACGCCCGGCAGTGCCGTCGGCACCGCGAAGCCGAAATACTTGTCGGTACGGAATTCGACATTGCGCAACGAGCCGTCGAGCGCCGCGGTGAGCAGCGCGCGCGTCACCTTGATCGGCATGCGCGAGCCGACACCGTACTTGCCGCCGGTCCACCCCGTATTGACCAGCCAGCAATCGACATTGTGCTGGGCGATGAGGTCGCGCAGCATGTTG
>DAIMKE010000241.1:0-7811 GCA_036721875.1 Bradyrhizobium sp.
TGGCTGCGACGACCAAAAAACTACTGTTCTTGCCTCGAACGGCGGTGTGACCTTCATTGCCGAAATCTGCAGACCGCGAGCCGAACGGACGGATTGCGCGAGGATCCAAGGTGGGCGCTCAATCGCGGTGTCGAACCCAGCGCATCATCGTGCGATAGGCGGAAACTCCGCCCGCCGGCGATCCATACTTCGGTCTGGGACCAAATCCACAAAAATCCCGCCGAGATTTTGATCGCTGCCGGATAAAAATTCAGCGGCGTCCAGCGACATGGAACGCAATTCATCCTTTACCCGAAATCCAGTCCGCAATCCGGGCAATGCATTCGTCGTCGGTATAGTAGGCGCTGTGGACCAGCGATCGATCGGCTTCGACTATGCGCAACAGCGAGTTTATCTGGGCTGCTGTGACCATCATTTTCGGAAATGCCTGGGATTCGTCGCCAAAATGGCGGCTGATCCAAGCGGCTCGCATGGCCAGCGCACGTTGCTCAGCGCCCCTCGGCATGTCCTCGTATTTGATGAAATTTTCGGGGACGTAGCTCGGACGCTGCTCTATTGTTGGGGGTTGATAACGGTAGTCTTCGTGTCCCGTTGCAATCCGCAGCAATAGCGACCAACCCTTGCGGCGCACCATGAAAGTCCCGAATTCGGCGGGCGCCCAACTGAGAGAACCCACCAGCCGGGTGCACCAGCGATAGGCTGATGACAAAGCCGAGTGGAAAGTCTCCCAGACTGGGTTTGTGAAGTACAGGGTCCACAACAATACCGAAAGCACCATGAATGGATACGCGTAATGCAGCATGAAAGCGTATGCGAAGTATGACATTCCGGGATTTTCTTTGTCAGGAAGAGTGTGAATGAATGGAGGGTTAAGCGTGGTCACGACAGTAAAAAGGATAACGGCGAAGCTATCGAAATGCAGAAATCCAACAAATAATTTACCGACAAACCCGAGATCGCTGAACGATTTGGCGCCTTGCAAGCGAGCCACCTCAGCGTTTCGTGAAATGTGCAATCGCAGTGCTGATAATAAATAGCCTATCAAATTAGACCTGATAGCCAGTGGGTTATCGAGGTTCTGCATATGGTGCAAAATCTGCCAAGATTCATCCATCTGACTGCTAATGGCAAGCAATGACGGCTGCGTTTGAGCGTTCGCATTGGCGAGCGTCGAGAAGTCTGGCCGCCCTTGCTCATTCCTGCGGCGAAAGAACAATCCGACTACAGATACAAAAAGAAATATCATCGCAACGTAGGACGCCCAATCTAGAATGTAGCCTGGAATCCATCCTTGATTCGCTTCGCCTTGATCGTGATGCATTAAAAAATGATTCCGGAAAACGCTGAGAAAACCTAGCGTCACAAATACAAATCCTGTCCAGGAAACAACGTTCAAAACCGCAGATTCCCGCCTGGCCGCTTTTAATACCGGCGACATCGTATCCATGAATGGAGTGCCCAACGTCACTATCTTGCCCAGCAGCCCGTGAGAACCAGGCGCCATCACTATTTGCGGCAATGCATCGAGCACGATATTGCCCCCGTGGCTGTGCGCGACGATGTGACAACGCCAGCCTTTTCTCTGAAGACCAACGACATAGTCCACTAAGGCTGACGCGGCGCGCGTGCGTGCGATCCAACAGTTCTCGCCGGACCACTGGAAAATCTGATTGTCCTGGATGCGGTGCGCCCAGCATTGGGCTGAAGAGCCGCGCTCCTGCAACGCGGCATTGAGCTTCGCAAGGAAGCCCTCGCTCGGAGGCGCCTCGCCGAACGGCTGATACCATCGTCTTATTCCCGACTCTGGCGCCTTCCAGGTGCCGTGCACGATGATGACGGTTTCCTTCGTGGACTCTGCCATATGCTGTCTTCGCTCCCCAGCACACCAAGCTTCCGTTGTCGCGGTTGTCGATTGTTTCTCCGCTCGCTCAATTGAAATCACCATATGATCTCTGGGATCGACTATCGAAACCATTCAACGCGGGTGTCGATCGACACCTCCCAGCTACTCCCTTCAAGTTGGATTCGAAGCTAAAGACTCTCATATCACCTAAGGCATATTTTGAAGGCTATCTTTGATTCAAATCAACGGTATGTCCGCTGCTCACGCTATCCTAAACTCTAGAAGTACCATCATGAAACTCGGATCAACATGAATTGGTGCCATCGTGGTGGTTATGGCAACCGCGATACATCTGATGGGACCACCGATGCTGCACCGGTCCTACCGTCGCGGCGATGATTCCAAGTTCAACGACGATTATTTCACAGAAGGCTTGCGCAGACTGCGCATCTCAAACCAAACCGGGAGACGGCAACATGAGTGAACCAAAACTGGAAGTCCCAACCGAATTAAGATCCATGGCCGAAAAAGCGATTGAACAAGCTGAGAGGGCATTCGGCATGTTTTTTAATGCTGCAAACAAGTCGATCGCATCGATTCCGCATCCGGCGACGGAAGTGTCCAAGCAGGCCCTATCGTTCGCGGAACAGAATATGAAGGCATCGTTCGACCATGCCCGAAAACTGGTTCACGCGACCGACCTTCAGGAAGCAATGCAACTCCAATCCGACTTTTTGAAGAGCCAGTTCACGAATGCCGGGGAGCACATGAAAACGGTCACCGGCGAAATGGTCTCCGCGGCGAAAGATGCGTCGAAGAGCAAGACATAATTGCACCGTGCAAGCGGCGTGCACGAAGCTTGATCAAGGTCAACTCCGCGGTCGGACAGACCATCTAGGCTTGCCGTACATTCGAAACGCGCCGGAAACACATCGGACATGCCATGGATTCTGTTGCGGCAAAGGGAACAGTCGTATCGGTTCGAGGCGCCGTCGTCGACGTGGGTTTCGAGGGCGAAACGCTGCCGCCGATCAATACCGGCCTGGTCGTCGAATGGGGTCGGCCCGAACCGCTCGTCCTCGAAGTCCATAGCCACGTCGATCCCGGGACCGTTCGCAGCATAGCGCTGCAGGCAACCGCCGGCCTTGCGCGCAACACGATGGTGCGCGCGACCGGCGCACCCATTTCGGTGCCAGTTGGAGATTCGGTTCTGGGACGCCTGCTCGACGTTGTCGGGACGGTCCGGGATCGCGGCCCTGCCCTGCCATCGGATACCCCACGCCGCAGCATCCACAACCCTCCGCCGGCGCTCGACGAAGAGAGCTCGACCAGCGCAGTGTTTGAGACCGGCATCAAGGTAATCGACCTCCTCGCGCCGCTTGCCCAAGGCGGCAAGGCTGCGATGTTCGGTGGGGCTGGCGTCGGCAAGACCGTTCTCGTCATGGAGCTGATCCATGCCATGGTCGAGAAATACAAGGGAATTTCGGTCTTTGCTGGTGTGGGAGAGCGTTCCCGCGAAGGTCACGAGCTTCTGACCGATATGCAAGGCTCCGGAGTTCTCGCTCGCACGGTGCTCGTCTACGGGCAGATGAACGAGCCGCCTGGCGCACGCTGGAGGGTACCGCTAACCGCATTGACGATCGCGGAGCATTTTCGCGACCAGAAGCATCAGAACGTGCTGCTGCTGATGGACAATGTCTTCCGCTTCGTCCAGGCCGGGAGCGAGTTGTCCAGTCTGCTGGGACGGCTGCCCTCGCGCGTTGGCTATCAGCCGACGCTGGCCACCGAGGTGGCATCGCTACAAGAGCGGATCGCGTCGGTTGCCGGTGCGGCCGTCACTGCGATCCAGGCCGTTTATGTTCCGGCCGACGACTTCACCGATCCGGCGGTGACAGCAATCTCCAGCCATACGGACAGCATTATCATGTTGTCACGCTCGCTGGCAGCCCAAGGCTTTTATCCGGCCATCGACCCGCTTGCTTCGTCCTCGGTGCTGCTCGATCCTCTGGTGGTTGGCGACGAACACTATCGTCTCGCCGAACGATGCCGCGAGACGCTCGCCCGTTTCAAGGATCTGCAGGACATCATCGCGCTCCTCGGCGTCGAGGAGCTTGGCGCGAGCGACCGGCTGATCGTCAAACGGGCACGTCGCCTGCAACGGTTCCTCAGCCAACCTTTCGTAGTGACCGAGGCCTTCACCGGCACGCCTGGCCGCGGCGTGGCTCGTACCGACACGCTCGCCGGCTGTCGCGCTATTCTCGACGGCGAGACCGACGACTGGGCCGAGAGTTCGCTCTACATGATCGGGACCATCGACGAGGCACGCGAGAAGGAGGCCGCGGGCGCCAGAAAGGAGGGCGCGCGATGAGGCTGCGCATCGTTACGCCGCTCTCGATCGTCGTGGAAGAAGACGGCGTCCTTGTCGTGCGCGCCGAAGACGCCACCGGCAGCTTCGGGATCTTGCCGCATCACGCTGACTTTCTCACGAACCTCGCGATTTCCGTGGTGAGCTGGGCGAACACCGACGGGATACGGCACTACTGCGCGGTGCGCCGTGGCGTCCTCTCGGTCAACGGTGGACACAACGTAGCCGTTGCGACGCGTGAGGCGGTGGTTGGGGACAATCTCGCGACCTTGGACGAAACGGTCCTCGCGCGCTTCCGCGCGGATATCGAGGCCGAACGTACGGAACATGTAGAAACCACACGCCTGCAGCTCAACGCGATCCGGCAGATCATGAGCCATCTTCGTCCCGATCGACGCGGCGGTGCGGGGATATTTTCATGACCGCGTCGGAGCACACGCCACAACCCGAGCCCAAGGCAGGGCCAGACGAACAGGATTCGCTGGTCAAAGGGGTTCGACTGCGGGGCGAACGGTACCAGCGCTGGATGCGCGAGGGCGACCCATCGGTCGCACGCAGACTAGCACAGATCGGTGTGCTTGGCTGGATCATCGTCTTGCCCCTGCTGATCGGGGTGTTCGGCGGCCATTGGCTCGATCAAAAATTCATATCCGGAATCTTCTGCACTGCCCCACTGCTGATGGTGGGCCTGGCGCTCGGCTGCTGGTCCGCCTGGAAATGGATAAAGAGCGCATGAATTTTCTTTCGTTCGATGCTCTACCGGCCTGGGCCGAGGTTATCAGTCTTGTCACCCATATGGGTGCCGGGATCCTTCTCGGCATCCTGTATTTTCGCGGCCTTTGGTGGAGCGTCCGGAGATTTTCCCATAGCGGTAGCCTGGTTGCGACGATTGCCCTGATGATGGGCCGCTTCGTCCTTCTTGGCGGCTTGATGACATTGGCCAGCCTGGAAGGTGCGTTACCGCTGCTGGTGCTGGCACTTGGCGTCTTGGCCGCACGGGCCGTCGTCATGCGCAGGGTTCGAGGGGTGATACCATGACGTCGCCGCTGAGCAGCACCGCACTTTTCAATCTGGGGCCGATACCGATCACCGCCGGCGTGGTCGTAACCTGGGCGATCATGGCGGTGCTGGTCCTCGGGAGCATTCTGGTCACACGCCGCCTCTCGTCCTTCCCGACGGCAATTCAGGCGGCTCTCGAACTGGTCGTCGATACCGTGGACAACCAGATCCGCGATACCATGCGAATCGAGCCTGCTCCCTATCGCGCCTTCATCGGTACCCTGTTCGTCTTTATTTTCGTGGCCAACTGGTCCTCGCTGGTGCCCGGCATCGAACCTCCGACGGCTCACCTCGAGACCGACGCCGCGCTCGCTCTTCTTGTCTTTTTGGCGGTGATCTGGTTCGGCATTCGAGCCGGCGGCGTGCGGGGCTATCTGTCGACATTCGCATCGCCCAACCCGATCATGATCCCGCTCAATTTCATCGAAAGCCTGACGCGTACATTCTCGCTCCTCGTACGCCTGTTCGGCAATGTGATGAGCGGCGTCTTCGTGATCGGGATCGTTCTGTCGCTCGCGGGCCTGCTCGTGCCAATCCCGTTGATGGCGCTCGATCTGCTGACCGGCGCGGTGCAGGCCTACATTTTCTCGGTCCTCGCGATGGTGTTCATCGCCGGCGCAGTGAACGAAGGACAACCGGACACCAACTCCAGCCAAAGGATACCCCCATGAACTGGTTAGCTTTCATCAGCATCGTATCGGCCGCCGTGGCGGTGTCGTTCGGGGCGATCGGCCCTGCTCTTGGCGAGGGGCGCGCGGTAGCGGCCGCAATGGACGCCATCGCCCGTCAGCCGGAGGCAGCCAACACCATCTCACGCACACTCTTTGTCGGTCTCGCCATGATCGAGACGATGGCAATCTATTGCCTCGTCATCGCCCTGCTTCTGTTGTTCGCCAACCCACTGCTGAAGTGATGTCATGACCATTGACTGGTGGACACTCGGTATCCAGGCCGTCAACGTCATCATCCTGGTCTGGCTACTCGCACGGTTTTTCTGGCGCCCGGTTGCAGCGATGATCGAGCAGCGCCGCGCTGCAGCGCGGCAGATCGTGATCGAGGCAGAAACGAAGCTCAGACAAGCCACCGACGCGCTCGCCGAGATCGCGCAGACGCGCGCTGGCTTCGAAAAGGAACGCGAGACGATCATAGCTGCGGCTCACGAAGCTGCGGAACAAGGGCGCATATCGCTCCTTGCCTCGGCCGCGAAAGAGGCGGCAGCGCTGCAGGTGTCGGCGAGAACGGCGTTTGAGAGGGAGAAAAGCGCGGTGGAGCAAGCATGGGCAGAACGGGCGAACCGGCTTGGGGTCGAAATAGCCGGACGTCTCGTCGCACGTCTCAGTGGCGCAGCGGTAAGCACCACCTTCCTCGACTGGCTGCTACGGGAGATACGGAACCTGCCAGACCCGGTGCGCAACGCCGTCGCGGCTAACGGTGTCGCGCTCGAGACGATCAGCGCCACGCCGATCGAGCCGGCTGACCAGGAGCGTTATCGCACATTGATCGGCAGCGCGTTTGGAGTTCGCCCGCAAATCAGCTTCAAAGTCGATCCGGCTCTGATCGCGGGCCTGGAACTGCATGGCCCTCACCTCGTCATCAACAACAGTTGGCGCGCCGACCTTGCCAATATCCTTGCGGACCTCGCGCATGACAACAGATCCTGATACCCCGGCGGACGCCTGGCTCAAACGCGCCAGCGCCAAGCTCGGCGCCACGGCGCTCGGGCCGCAGACCGAGCAGATCGGCCAGGTGGAAGAGGTCGGAGACGGCATCGCACTCGTCTCCGGTCTACCCAACGTTCGGCTCGATGAGCTGCTGCGTTTCGACAAGGGACAATTCGGCTTCGCCCAGGTGCTTGAGCGCGGCCGTGTCGGTTGTGTCCTGTTTGACGATGTGAACGCGATCGAGGCCGGCGACACGGTGCGCGGCACGGGCGATGTCGTGCGCGTGCCGGTGGGTCCGGTATTGCTCGGCCGTATCGTCGATCCGCTGGGCCGCCCGCTCGACGGGAGGGGACCGATCGCCACGGACATGCTGGAACCGATCGAGCGTCCGGCACCCGCCATTATTGATCGCGATCTGGTGACCCAGCCCGTTCAAACCGGCATCGCGGTCGTCGATACCCTGTTTGCTCTTGGCAGGGGCCAGCGCGAACTCATTATCGGCGACCGTGCCATCGGCAAGACCACGATCGCAATCGACACGATCGTCAATCAGAAGTCGAGCGACATAATCTGTGTGTACGTCGCAGTCGGCCAGAAGACCACCAGCGTCCGCCGCGCCATCGACGCGATCACGGCCTTCGGTGCGCCCGAGCGCTGCATCATTGTCGTGGCGGGGTCGTCGAGTTCACCCGGATTGCAGTGGATCGCACCTTTCGCGGCATTCACCATGGCCGAATATTTTCGCGATCGCGGCCAACATGCCCTGATAGTGGTCGACGACCTTAGCAAGCACGCAGCAAGCCACCGCGAGATTTCGCTGCTGACGCGCCAGTCGCCTGGTCGCGAAGCCTATCCGGGGGATGTCTTCTATGTTCATGCGCGG
>DAIMKE010000242.1:0-7792 GCA_036721875.1 Bradyrhizobium sp.
CTCCAGCCGCGCCAGCAGGCTCGACGTGTCCCAGCGCTTGCCGCCCATCTTCTCGACCTCGGCGTAGAACTGGTCGACCAGGGCGGTGACCGGGAGGTTGGCGCCGTTGCGGCGGGCCTCGGCGATGCAGATCGAGAGGTCCTTGCGCATCCATTCGACGGCGAAGCCGAAATCGAACTTGCCCTCGTTCATGGTCTTGTAACGGTTCTCCATCTGCCAGGACTGGGCCGCGCCCTTGGAGATGGTCTCGATCACGGCATTGACGTCGAGGCCGGACTTCTTCGCGAAGTGAATGCCTTCCGACAGGCCCTGGACCAGGCCCGCGATGCAGATCTGGTTGACCATCTTGGTGAGCTGGCCGCTTCCCGCAGGTCCCAGCAGCTTGCACATCCGCGCATAGGCCGCGATCACGGGCTCGGAGCCGGCATAGGCGTCCTGCGAGCCGCCGCACATCACGGTGAGGACACCGTTCTCGGCCCCGGCCTGTCCGCCGGATACCGGCGCATCGATGAACTTGAAACCGGCCCGGGTAGCCGCGGCGTCGAGCTCGCGGGCGACTTCGGCCGAGGCGGTGGTGTGGTCGACGAAGGTCGCGCCCTTCTTCATGCCGGCGAAGGCGCCGTCCGCTCCGACCGTGACCGCGCGAAGGTCGTTGTCGTTGCCGACGCAGCACATCACGAAATCCTGGCCCTCGGCGGCGGCCTTCGGCGTCGCGGCGGTCTTGCCGCCGAACTTGTCCGACCATTCCTTGGCCTTGGCGCCGGTCCGGTTGTAGACGGTCACTTCGTGGCCACCTTTTTTGACGAGATGTCCTGCCATGGGGAACCCCATCACGCCGAGACCGAGAAAAGCGACTTTAGCCATCTGTGCTACCCTGGAGTTTTGCCGGCGAAATTGAAGGGCTGGGCCGGACGGTGGTCTGGAAGGAGCGCACCATAACCCCTGCGCAGGGGAGGGCAACGCCTTCGTTTGGCGGGGCGAGGGGGTTTTGTGCTAGGATTGCGGGCGCTTCAAGAACCTCACAAAAAAGGGAGTGACATCGCATGGGCGTCAGCGTGGGCGTGCTCGACCATTTCAACATCCGGACCCGGAATCTCGCCGATACGGTCCGGTTCTACGAAGACGTCCTGGGCCTGGAAAAGGGCGCTCGGCCGAACTTTGCGTTCCCCGGGGCGTGGATGTACAGCGAAGGCAAGGCGGTGGTGCATCTGGTCGATATTTCAAAGACCGATGAGGCACAGAAGCCGGATTCCGGCGTCGTCCATCACGTGGCCTTCGCCAGTTCCGGCTTCGACGGCATGAAGCGGCGCCTGGAGCAGAAGGGCATGACCTATGAATCCCGTCAGGTTCCAGGCGGCGATCTCTGGCAGATCTTCGTCGACGATCCGAACGGCGTCATGATCGAATTGAACTACGAGGCGGCCAAGGAGCAGAGTGAGTCAGCCCCCGCCGAGCGTATGGACGATATCGGAGCGAGGTAGGCTTTTCGGCTGAACCGCTCCAAGGGTCGCATCGGACCGATGCGACGTTTCTGCGGCCTGCTTGCGGACGATCCGGGAGCAGGTTGCGATGGCGCAAAGAGAAAATGCGTCAAAACAATAAATTGGAGTCCGTTTCGCAACCATTGCCGAAACGGGCTCAGGAGATGGGTGAGTGAGCGTAACGCAGCAGCAGGTTCTGGATTCTCTCAGCCGGGTGGCATCGCCGCGCGGCGTCGCTCTCACCAGCGCCAATGTGCTGTCGGCGATTTCGGTCACCGACGGCAAAGTGTTCTTTTCGATCAATGTCGATGCCGCCGAAGCGCGGGCGTGGGAAGATGTGCGCGCGAAGGCCGAAGCCGCCGTGCGCGCAATTCCCGGCGTGACCACGGCGATGATCGCGCTGACCGCCGAACGCAAACCCGGGTCGCCGTCGGCTGCACCTGCGCCGCACCGGCATTCGCATCAGTCTCCTGGCGTGCAACCGGTTTCGGCGCATCGCCCGCCGCAAGGCGCGGCGGCTTCTCCGATGTCCCGGCAAGCCGAAATCCCGGGCGTTGCCGCCGTCATCGCGGTGGCGTCGGGCAAGGGCGGCGTCGGCAAGTCGACCACCGCGCTCAATCTTGCGCTCGGCCTGCGCGACCTCGGCCTGCGCGTCGGCTTGCTCGATGCCGACATTTACGGCCCCTCGGTGCCGAGGCTGACCGGCATCAACGAGAAGCCGCAGCTCGACGACAACAGGAAGATGATTCCGATCCAGCGCTTCGGCCTCGCGATCATGTCGATCGGCTTTTTGGTCGAGGAGAACACCGCGATGATCTGGCGCGGGCCGATGGTGATGTCGGCGATCACCCAGATGCTGCGCGACGTGGCGTGGGGCACGCTCGACATTCTCGTCGTCGACATGCCGCCCGGCACCGGCGATGCGCAACTGACGCTGGCGCAGAACGTGCCGCTGAAGGGAGCGGTGATCATCTCGACCCCGCAGGATCTCTCCCTGATCGACGCGCGGCGAGGGCTTGCGATGTTCAGGAAGGTCAATGTGCCGGTGCTCGGCATCGTCGAGAACATGAGCTATTTTCAGTGCCCGCATTGCGGCACCCGCTCGGACATTTTCGGCCATGGCGGTGCACGGCATGAAGCGGAGCGGCTGGGGGTCCCGTTCCTGGGCGAGATCCCGCTGCACATGTCGATCAGGACCACCTCGGATGCCGGTAATCCGGTGGTGGCCAGCGAGCCGGAGGGACCGCATGCGGCGATCTACCGCGCGATCGGTATCAAGGTTCGCGAGCAGCTCAAGGACGCCATCGCCGCGGCCTGAAGCGTTTTCCGGCCGGCCCGCGCGGCGACCGGGAATCGATCCGATTTGGGACGCCTTGGGCCCCCTACGACTTTCGTTTAAGCCGTGCAGTCCTGCCGTGGGGTCATGCCTTTGTCGCGTATTCGGCGCCGAACTTCCATGTTAAAGCCGCCCCGCCAGAGCGCCCCGGATGCCGTGGATTCGCCCCGCCGGAGGAAACGCTCGCGCAAATTTGGGAAACGTCCCTTCTGAGGAGAGCTTGAATGAAGCGTCGTGATTTTTTGAAAGTTTCAGCGGCCGGTGCTGCCGCGACGGCCGTCGCCTCGCCGGCGATCGCGCAATCGGCGCCTGAGATCAAGTGGCGCCTGACCTCGAGCTTCCCGAAATCGCTCGACACAATCTATGGCGGCGCCGAGCAGGTGTCGAAATACGTCGCCGAAATGACCGACAACAAGTTCCAGATCCAGGTGTTCGCGGCAGGCGAGATCGCACCGGGCCTGCAGGCGCTGGATTCGACCTCCAACGGCACCGTCGAGATGTGCCACACCGTCTCATACTACTACGTCGGCAAGGATCCGACCTTTGCGATCTACGCCTCGGTTCCGTTCGGCCTCAACGCCCGCCAGAATAATTCCTGGTGGTATCAGGGCGGCGGCGAGCAACTCGGCAACGAGTTCTTCAAGAAGTTCAACGTCATCGGTTTCCCGACCGGCAACACCGGCACCCAGATGGGCGGCTGGTTCCGCAAGGAGATCAAGACGGTTGCCGATCTCTCGGGCCTGAAGATGCGCATCGGCGGCATTGCCGGTCAGGTTCTGCAGAAAGTCGGCGTGGTGCCGCAGCAACTTGCCGGCGGCGACATCTACCCGGCGCTCGAAAAGGGCACCATCGATGCGGCCGAGTGGGTCGGTCCCTACGACGACGAGAAGCTCGGCTTCGCGAAGGTTGCGAAGTACTACTACTACCCGGGCTTCTGGGAGGGCGGCCCGACCGTTCACTCCTTCGTCAATCTCGAGAAGTGGAATGCGCTGCCGAAGAACTACCAGGCGATTCTGACCAACGCCTGCGCGAACGCCAATTCCTGGATGAACGCGCGTTACGACATGCAGAACCCGACCGCGCTCAAGCGCCTGGTCGCCGGCGGCACGCAACTGCGTCCCTTCACCAACGAGGTGCTGGAAGCGTGCCTGAAGGCGACCAACGAGCTGTGGGCCGAACTCTCCGGCAAGAATGCGGACTTCAAGAAGTCGATCGACGCGATGCAGGCCTACCGCTCCGATCAGTATCTCTGGTGGCAGGTGGCTGAATACACCTACGACAGCTTCATGATCCGCTCGCGCACCCGCGGCTGATTCGAGAACCCGAGTAGCAAGACGAAGCCCGGTCTCCGCGAGGAGGCCGGGCTTTTTGCGTGGGGCACTGCAGGGCTCAGACACAAAATCGCAAAACAACCCCATGCACAGTGGAATGAACCCGGGATCGCAGCCTTGGTGCTGCTCCTTTCCCGGACCGGAATTCATTCGACGGGTGAATGATTAAACTATTGATCTTACATAAAAATAAGCCGTTTCTCAATCTCGCGGCGCAGCAGCCACAGGCTCAGCAGCGCCTGCATCGTGGTCGTGATAATGGACAGGTACCAGATGTGTTCCGCACGGAAGCCGGGCTGTGTCGAGAGCCACAATGTCGGGATCACATAGGTGATCAAACGCAGGGTCGAGCTGATGAGCTGCGGCCTCGTATTGCCTAAGCCCTGAAAGGCACTCGAACACACGAAGATCAGGCCCTGCGCGACGAGGTTTAACGAAACCATTCTCAGGAACAACGCGCCGTCGGCAATCACGGCTTCGTCTGCAGTGAAGCCCCTCAACAAGAGTTCGGGTCGCCACTGCGTAACGACTGTTGCGATGATCATCACCATGGTGACCGCAAACAGAACATGTTTGATTGCCTGACTTACGCGTTCGCCGTTTCCCGCGCCGAAATTCTGTCCAATGATGGGGGCGGCCGCGAAAGCAATAGCCATGGCGGGTACTTGAATGAGCCCGAGTATGCGAGAGCCGATGCTGAAGCCGGCTTGTGCGGATGGCCCAAAATCCCCGAGCGCATAATATATTGTCGCCATGTAGACGAACATGATTGCGAACTCGGCGCCGGCCGGAAGGCCAATGCCCAAGATACGCCTCCACTGGGCAATTTGCGGGCGCCATTGCTGGGGATCTGGCGTGAGATAATTTTCGGTTCTTTGAAAATACACCCAAAGAACGAGAACACCGCTGGCGACCGCGAGAGAGCTGGCAAGGCCGGCTCCCTTTACACCAAGGGCATAGCCCGTTCCCCAGCCGAGAATGAGTACCGGGGCAAGAATGACGTTCATCGTCACCGTAAGCGCCTGGACATACATCATGGGCGCCACGATGCCGATGCCACGCAAGGCCGACGACATCGCAAACATCACGAACTGCAAGCCGAGTGCTGGCATGAACCAGACGAGGTACGTCGTCCCGGCCTCGACGGTTGCCGCGTCTGCTGCAATTGACCTCAGGTAAGGACGTGCCGCGACGAAGCCCAGGGCCACGGTGCATGCACCGCACGCGATCGACAGCCCGAGTGACTGATTGAATTTCAGATTCGCATCGGTTTGATCTTCGCGGCCTACGACACCGCCGCCATCGCGCCGACTCTCACAATTTGCGTCAAGGCATTCGTGACGAAGCTGGCATTTGCGGCAGCGCCTACGCCGGCAATGGCCGCTTCGCCCAAGCCAGCCACGAAGTAGAGGTCGATCAATCCGCAGAGCAATACGAGGACGAGGCCTGCGAAAATGGGGGCGGCCATGGTCAAGGAATGGCTCAAAATCGAGCCCCGGGTGAGGTCCTTCATGATGATGGAATCCGGTGAAAAGCTGAAAGGAAGAATGGCGCAGACGGATGGCCGGCGAACCGGGAGTTCACGAGAGTTCGCGTAGCCGGATACTGCGCTTCTCAGCTTCCTTGGTTCACCGGCGCCTCTCTCTGGAAGGTTCGGGAAACTACCCGAAAGCAAATTCGCTTCCAAACTAACGCAGATGGCCAGGGCTCGCCAAGCGGAGACCGAGCGGAGACCGAGGGCGGGGACGTTGGCCGGCGGGCCTGAATTATGGATTTGCCTCACTGTCGGGATGGAAATCCGGACCCGGTTGTTTCATGCTGGTTCCAGAAGCCTCGCCAAGAAGGCCGACACACACACCAACAGGGATGGATACGATGAAGAGAAGAGACTTTCTCAAGGTCACCGGTATTGGCGCGGCGGGCGCTGCTACCCTGGCGGCCCCAGCCATCGCGCAGTCGATGCCGGAGATCAAATGGCGCATGCCGACAAGCTGGCCCAAGTCGCTCGACACGCTTTATGGCGCCGCCGAGTTGATGGCTAAGCTCGTGGCCGAAGCTACCGACAACAAATTCCAGATCCAGACCTTCGCCGGTGGTGAGATCGTGCCGGGTCTGCAGGTTCTGGATGCCGTGCAGAACGGCACCTGTGAGATTGGGCATACCGCCTCGTATTATTATTTCGGCAAGGATCCGACCTTCACTTTTGGCTCCGCGGTGCCGTTCGGTCCGAACCAGCGTCTCAACCAGGCCTGGTACATGCTGGGGGGCGGCAAGGAACTGCTCAACGAGTTCTACAAGAAGTACAACGTTACCTCGCTGCTGGCCGGCAACACCGGCTGCCAGATGGGCGGCTGGTTCCGCAAGGAGATCAAGACCGTCGACGACCTCAAGGGTCTCAAATTCCGCATCGCCGGCTTCTCCGGGAAAGTGTTGCAGAAGCTCGGCGCCGTGCCGCAGCAGATCGCCGGCGGCGATATCTATCCGGCGCTGGAGAAGGGCACGATCGACGGCGCGGAATGGGTCGGCCCCTATGACGACGAGAAGCTCGGATTCTACAAGGTCGCCCCCAACTATTACTATCCCGGCTGGTGGGAAGGCGGGCCGATGCTGATGGCTTTCGTCAATCTCGATAAATGGAACGCGCTGCCGAAATTCTACCAGGGCATTCTCGAGCAGGCCGGTCACCAGGCCAACAACTGGATGATGGCGAAGTACGATCAGGCCAATCCTCTCGCGCTGCGCAAGCTGATCGCGGGCGGTGCCAAGCTGCAGGCATTTCCGGCGCCGGTCATGGAGGCCTGCTACAAGGCGGCGAAGGAATTGCACGGTGAAGTCTCCGCGGCCAATGCTGACTTCAAGAAGGTCAACGAATCGCTGAGCGCCTTTACGATCAATGGATACCAATGGTTCCAGGTCGCCGAACTCGGCTACGACTACTTCATGGCGCGCCGTTCGCAGGGTTGAACGCCGTCGCCGCTGCCAGGTGGAACGCAAAACCCCGGAGCGAAAGCTCCGGGGTTGTCATCTCCTCAGATATGATCGTTATTGCTTCGGTGGCCCGAGATCCAGCGGAGGAAGCTCGATCTGCGGCACCTCGATCTTGATGGTATTCGGATCGACCGTGGAGGCCACGCCTTTGTAGTGCATCACCATCGCGGGGAACGCGATGACAAGCCCGACCATGATGCACTGGATGATGACGAAAGGCACCGCGCCCCAATAGATCTGGCCGGTCGTCACAGCGTCCATGCGCTTTCCGGTAACGCGGTCGAGATACGGTTCCTTTGGCGCCACCGATCGAAGATAGAACAAGGCGAACCCGAATGGCGGGTGCATGAACGACGTCTGCATGTTGACGCCGAGAATGACGCCGAACCAGATCAGGTCGATGCCGAGTTTTTCCGCCGCAGGCCCGAGCAGCGGAATGATGATGAAGGCCAGTTCGAAGAAGTCGAGGAAGAAGGCCAGAATAAAGACGAGCGCGTTCACGAAGACGAGGAAGCCGATCTGGCCGCCGGGCAGCGAGGTCAGCAGATGCTCGACCCACACGTGGCCGTTCACGCCATAGAACGTCAGCGAGAACACGCGCGCGCCGATCAGGATGAAGATCACGAAGGCCGACAGCTTGGCGGTCGACTCGGTGG
>DAIMKE010000243.1:0-2384 GCA_036721875.1 Bradyrhizobium sp.
ACTTCAAGCTCTATTGCGGCCATGAATACACCGCCTCCAACGTCAAGTTCGCGCTCACGGTCGACGGCGACAATCCCGCACTGAAGGCGCGGGCCGAGGAAGTGGCGCGGCTGCGCGCCGAGAACAAGCCGACCATCCCGGTGCTGCTCGGCGAGGAGAAAAAGGCCAACGTGTTCCTGCGCGCCGACGAGCCGTCGGTGGCGGCGAAGCTGCACATGAAAGGCGCCAGCGCCGAAAAAGTGTTCGGCGAACTGCGCGAGCGCAAGAACAAATCCTGATGGCGCTTCCGAAAGAAGCCGCCGACATCATCGCGCGGCTCGGACTGAAACCGCATCCGGAAGGCGGGCATTATCGCGAGACGTTTCGCGATGCCGGCACGGATGCCGATGGACGTTCGCGATCGACCGCGATCTATTTCCTGCTCGCACGCGGCGAACGCTCGCACTGGCACCGCGTCGACGCCGTCGAGGTCTGGCATCATTACGCCGGCAGCGCGCTTGCGCTGCGAATCGCGGATGCGAACGGCGAGCGGAGCGTCGCGCTCGGCGCCGATCTCACCGCAGGTGAAGAACCGCAGGCGGTCGTGCCCGCTCACGCGTGGCAGGCAGCCGAGAGCACCGGCGACTGGACGCTGGTCGGCTGCACCGTCGCGCCTGGATTCGAATTTGCGAAATTCGAACTCGCACCGAAGGGGTGGAATCCTCTGCGCTGAAACGGCCAATCGGGAAACGGGTGGGTTTCATTCATCTCCGCGCATAGTTTCCGGCCTCGCAGCAAGAGGAGCGGAAAATGCACGGGACCTTCAGCGTTTCACATCAGATCGAGCCGGCGATTTTCTATTTCGGTACACCGGTGGTTCTGATCGGTTCATCCAATGAGGACGGCTCATTCAACCTCGCGCCGATGTCGTCGGCATGGTGGGTCGGATGGCGCTGCATGCTCGGGCTGGCGCGTAATTCAAAGACGACCGAGAACATGATTCGGACAGGCGAATGCGTGCTCAATCTCCCGTCGGCCGCGCTCGTCGGCGCGGTCGACAGGCTGGCACGCACCACCGGTTCCGATCCGGTGCCGCCCGGCAAGACGATGCGCGGCTACCGGCACGCACGCGACAAGTTTGGCCTGTGTGGCCTGACGGCGATGCCGGGCGAAACAGTCGCGGCGCCACGCGCGCTGGAATGTCCGGTGCAACTCGAAGCCAGGGTCGCGCAGATCCATGAGATGGCGCAGGAGGATGGCGTTTGGCGCGGCAACATCACGGCGATCGAGGTACGCATCACGCGCGTGCATGCGCATCCGGCAATCATGATGGAGGGACAGCCCAACCGCATCGATCCCGACAAATGGCGGCCGCTGATCATGAGCTTCCAGCAGTTCTACGGTCTAACCTCGGAGAAGCTGCAGCGCTCCGAACTCGGTCAGATTCCGGAAGCGATGTACAAGCCGCCGGGCTGGAAGCCGGCCGTTTAGGACTTCCTCCACACCATGTCCTTCGCCGCGATCAAACCGCCGCCGGCGATCAGGATCGCGGCAATCGCGATTGTCGCCGTCGCCTGCGCATAGCCGGCGAGAATCAGAAACGCCGTCGACAGCAATGGTGTCGCGTAGGATGCAGCCCCCAGCACGCGGATGTCGCCGCGCTTCATGCCGATGTCCCAGACAAAGAACGCCGCCCCCACCGGGCCAACGCCGAGCGCGATGATGGCAAGCCACTGCCCCATCGTCTCCGGCCACACGGTCGTCTCGACCATGCTGTGGACCAGCGCGGCGAGCAGCGCGGTCGCAAGACAAAAGCCCGCGACCGCGTCGGTCGGCACCGCCTTCAGCTTGCGCGACATCACGGAATAGCCCGCCCAAACAAAGGCGGCGAGGAAGGCTGCGGCCAGGCCCGGAAGCTGGCTGGGAGCGAATCCGCCGCCTGTATTGCCGGCCAACAGCAGCACCGTGCCGGCAAGCCCGAGCAGCGCGCCGATGATGTGATGCGACGCCAGCCGTTCGCCCGGCAAGAGCGACGAGAACAGCACGATCAGGAGCGGCCAGAGATAATTCAGCAAGCCGGCTTCGGCCGGCGGCGCAAAGCGCAGCGCGAGGAAATACAGCGCGTGATAGCCGAACAGCCCGCCGACGCCGACCGCCCAGGCGACCAGTGGCTGCTTGATGGCACTGAAGGCTGCGGGCCGGAACAGGAAGCTGGCGAACGCCACCGCGGCGCCGATGCCGAATGTCATCGCGGCGAGCTGGAACGCGGGGATTTTCCCGGTGGCGACCGTGAGCACCGACAAGAGCGACCACATCAGGATCGCGGTCAGTCCGATCAGGGTGGCGGTACGGGGCGTCATGGGTTCGGCAATGACCAGCTTCTTCCGTCATGGCCGGGCTTGTCC
>DAIMKE010000243.1:2430-7712 GCA_036721875.1 Bradyrhizobium sp.
CCCCCCCCATCCACGTCTTCTTGCCGCTGGTTGTAAAGACGTGGATGCCCGGGACAAGCCCGGGCATGACGATTTCTTATGAGCCGTTGTGACATGCAACAGCCATGCGATGACGAGACGCAATCACACCATGTATTGCCCGCCATTGATGGTCATCGTCGAACCGGTGATGCCGCCGGCGTCATCGGCGGCGAGGAACACCACGGCGCGGGCGATTTCCTCGGGCTCGCCGAGGCGGTTGACCGGGATCAGCGGCAGGATGCTCTTCTCCAGCACTTCCTTCGGCACCGCCTGCACCATTTCGGTGTTGATGTAGCCGGGGCAGATCGCGTTCACGGTGATGCCGCCCTTGGCGTTCTCGAGCGCGAGCGCCTTGGTGAAGCCGATGTCGCCGGCCTTGGCGGCCGAATAATTCACCTGGCCGAACTGGCCCTTCTGGCCGTTGATCGAGGAGATGTTGATGATGCGGCCGAACTTGCGGGCGCGCATGCCCTCGATCACCGGGCGGGTCATGTTGAACAGCGAGCCGAGATTGGTGTTGATGACCGCGGTCCACTGCTCGAGCGTCATCTTGTGGAAAGCGCCGTCCTTGGTAATGCCCGCATTGTTGACGAGCACGTCGATCGGACCGACGTCAGCCTCGACCTGCTTGATGCCGGCGGCGCAGGCGTCGAACGAGCTGACGTCCCACTTGTAGACGGGGATGCCGGTCTCGGATTTGAATTTTTCGGCCGCGGCGTCGTTGCCGGCGTAGCTCGCCGCCACCTTGTAGCCGGCCGCCTTCAGCGCCTTGCTGATTGCCGCGCCGATGCCCCGCGTACCCCCCGTTACCAATGCAACACGTGCCATGTCGTAGTCCTCCTTGGTGGTCTTCTTTATAAGCCGGAAATTATTCCGGTCTTTTGACGAAGCTCAGCCTGCAGGTTTGAAGCGTTCCGGAAAACGCCTCGAAGATGAAAATGCCCGGCGCGAGACCGGGCATTTCATCTTTAGCAATTCGTGCTGCGGGTGACAGATGATCTTTTCATCATTCAGCCGGTCACTTTGCCTCAGGATCAGTCGCGTGCGATGCACATGGCGATGCCCATGCCGCCGCCGATGCAGAGCGTGGCGAGGCCCTTCTTGGCGTCGCGCTTCTGCATCTCGTGCAGCAGCGTCACCAGCACGCGCGCGCCGGACGCGCCCACCGGGTGACCGATCGCGATCGCGCCGCCATTGACGTTGACCTTGCCGGTATCCCAGCCGAGGTCCTTGTTGACGGCGCAGGCCTGCGCCGCGAACGCCTCGTTGGCCTCGATCAGGTCGAGGTCGCCGATGTTCCAGCCGGCCTTCTTCAGCGCGGCGCGGGACGCCGGGATCGGTCCGGTGCCCATGATCTTCGGGTCGACGCCGGCCTGGCCCCACGACACGATGCGGCCGAGCACCTTCTTGCCTTCCTTGGCGGCCTGCCTGGCGGTCATCAGCACCACGGCGGCGGCGCCGTCGTTGATGCCGGACGCGCTGCCGGCGGTGACGGTGCCGTCCTTCTCGAAAGCGGGCTTCAGCTTGGCCATCGCGTCCACGGTAGCGCCGTGGCGGGGATATTCGTCGGCGCTGACGATGATGTCGCCCTTGCGGGACTTGATGGTGACGGGGACGATTTCGTCCGTGAACTTGCCGGCCTTCTGGGCGGCCTCAGCCTTGTTCTGCGAGTGAACCGCGAACTCGTCCTGCTGCGCGCGGGTGATCTGGTACTGCCGCGCGACGTTCTCGGCGGTGTTGCCCATGTGGTAGCCGTTGAAGGCATCCCACAGGCCGTCCTTGATCATGGTGTCGACCAGTTCGAGGCCGCCCATCTTGACGCCGCCGCGCAGATACTGCGCATGGGGAGCCATGCTCATGGATTCCTGGCCGCCGGCGACGACGATTTCGGAATCGCCGTTGAGCAGCGCCTGATAGCCGAGCGCGACCGTGCGCAGGCCCGAACCGCAGAGCTGGTTAACGCCCCAGGCCGGGCTTTCCACCGGGATGCCGGCGGCGATCGAGGCCTGGCGGGCCGGGTTCTGGCCCTGGGCCGCGGTCAGGATCTGACCCATGATGACTTCCGAGACACGGCCCGGCTCGATGCCGGCCCGCTCCAGCGCGGCCTTGATGGCAACGGCGCCGAGGTCGTGGGCCGGGGTGGTGGCGAACGCGCCGTTGAAGCTGCCGACCGGGGTGCGGGCGGCGCTGACGATGACGACATCGTCTGACATGGACATCTCCTGAGGTTGAGGTTTCTTTTGACGGCGGGCGGCCGGTTGGCGAGCCTGTCTCTCACCTTATCCTGTTAACCTCGTTGACCCATGTCAATCGGCTCGCGCCCAAAATCCTGCCGCGGCGCATTCAAATTGATCCCCGTGAGGGTTTCCATAGCAGCGTCCATGCCTTGGAATTAACCGTGCCGCACAAAACGGTAGCCGAACCGGATTGAAAATGCTTACTTTGTTGCGTTGCGTTGCTCGTCTGCCCGCCGGCGATGCCGTCGGGTTCCCCCGCTCTCGGTGTATTGTGTGAGCCCATGGCAAAGTCAGACCAACCTACGACGATCAAAAAGTACGCCAACAGGCGGCTCTATAATACCGGAACGAGCACCTATGTGACGCTCGAGGATCTCGCGGCGATGGTGAAGGATGGCGAGGATTTTCTCGTCTACGACGCCAAGACCGGTGACGACATCACCCGCTCGGTGCTGGCGCAGATCATCTTCGAACAGGAAAACAAGGCCGGACAGAATTTGCTGCCGACCACTTTCCTGCGCCAGCTGATCCGCTTCTACGGCGACAGCATGCAGATGGTGGTGCCGAAATATCTGGAGCAGTCGATCGACACGCTGACGCGCGAGCAGGAAAAATTCCGCAAGCAGCTCACCAACACGTTCAGCGGAACGCCGTTTGCGCCGCTCGAAGAGCACGTACGCCGCAACATGGAATTGTTTCAGCAGACCTTCTCGATGTTCAAGCCGTTCGTGCCGCCGCGTGGCGGATCGAGCACGACCGAGCCTGAGAAGGTGCCGGAGCAGGCGGCTGACGAAGACAATATCGACGACCTTCGCCGGCAGATGAAGGACATGCAGGAACGTCTCGAGCGCATGTCGAAAGAGCCGAAAAAGGACGAGTAGCGATCGGGCCGCGTGCCGGCGCCGACAGTTCCGGCGTCCTCCGATTCAGCGCGGTAGAACCTGCAATCGCGGGCCATGTGCCCGCGATTTTCTTTTGTTCCCCGGTTGACCTGCATCAAACGCTAAAGCACGCGTTGCAGCCACACTGTCCGCATGGACATGCAGGTTGCAACGATCGAGCCGCCCGTCACGGGCGGATTGCCTCCCGAAAATCGCCGGCGGCTTTCATGGAAGCTTGCGGTCGCGGTCCTGATCGTGGCTGGAGCCATCGCCGTCGCATGGTGGATGCTGCGAGGGCCCGCGATCACGGTGGCACGTGTCACGCGCGGCGCCGCCGCCGAAATCGTCTACGCGACCGGGTCGGTCGAGCCCGAGACATGGTCACGCTCGACACCCCTGGTGCGCGGTCGAATCATCGAGCGCTGCCGGTGCGAGGGCAAGGCGGTCAAACGCGGCGATGTTCTCGCCCGTCTCGACGACAAGGAAGCACTGGCGACGCTGAACGACCTGCATGCGCTGGCAGAATTTCAGCAGCGCGAGTTCGACCGCCAGTCGCAATTGCTGGCGCGCGGGGTTGCGAGTCCGCAGGCTTTCCAGAAGGCCGAGACCGACCTGGCGCGCATCAAGGCGCAGATCGCGGCCCAGGCGCAGCGGCTCGATTATTACAAGCTGGTGTCGCCGATGGACGGCATCGTTCTCAAGGAGGACGGCGAGGTCGGCGACATGGTCGAGCCCGGAACGATCCTCTACCGCATCGGGCTGGAGAAGCCGTTGTGGGTGGTCGCCGACGTCAACGAGGCGGATATCCCCCGGGTCAAGGTCGGCCAGAATGCGCTGCTGCGCACCGATGCGTTCGCAGGTCAGGTCCTGCCGGGCGCCGTCAAGCAGATCACTCCGGCCGGCGATCCCCTTTCCAAGACGTTTCGCGTCCGGATCAGCCTGCCTGACGATACGCCGCTGCGCGTCGGCATGAGCGTCGAAGCCAACATCATCAGCCGCGAAAAGCTCGACGTGCTCCTCGTTCCGGCCAACGCCCTGGTCCACAGCAACCTGTTCGCGATCGAAGACAGCCATGCGCGGCTGCGCAAGGTCGAGATCGGCATCCGCGGTACCGGCTTCGTGGAAATCCTGCATGGCGTGAGCGAAGGCGAATGGGTCGCCTCGCCGGCTACCGCCAACATCAAGAATGGTTTCCGGGTCCGCGCCGTTCCCGTGGAGACGCCAGCGCCGTGAACCTGATCCTGAGCATCGCCTGGACCCACGTCCGTTATCGCGCCCGGCAGACCCTGGTGGCGATCGCCGGCGTCATGACCGGCGTCGGCTTCTCCATCATGATGGCGGCCATGATGGAGGGTTCGCAGGACGACTTCATCCAGACCCTGGTGAATGCGCTGCCGCATATCTCTGTCACGGACGAGTTGCGCGAGCCGAACCGGCAACCCGCCGAGATCCGCTACAGGGCGGCCGAGTTCCACGGCCTGACGCCGGAGGTGCGCCGCCCCGGCATCAAGAACCCGATGGCCACGATCGCCTCGCTGCAGACCTGGGTGCCCGGGGCCATGACGCCCTCGGTGCAGTCCAAAGCGGTGCTGCGCTTTGCCGGCCGCCACCTCACCGTTTCGATCATCGGCATCGATCCCCGTACCGAGGTGGAGGTCTCCAATCTGGCAACCCATATGCGGCAGGGATCGCTGCAATCGCTCTACCGTGCATCCAACGCCATCGTGCTCGGCGACCGGCTCGCGGCCAAGATCGGCGCGCGCGTCAACTCCAACATCACGCTTGCCTCCGCCTGGGGCGTCAACATGAGCGCCACCGTAGTGGGCACATTCCATTCCGGTTTCAGGATGACGGATGAAACCACCGGCTATGTCCTGCTCAAGACCGCGCAAATCCTCGAGCGGCAAACCGGCGTCGTGAACGAAATCCGCGTCCGCACGCGGGACCCGATGGAAGCGCGCCTGATCAGCGAACGCATCGGCGAGCAGACCGGATACCGGTCGATCTCCTGGCAGGAAGCGCAGGAAGACCTGCTCTCGGCCATCACGGTGCGGAATGTGCTGATGTATACCATCGTCGGCGCCATCCTGCTGGTCGCGAGTTTCGGCACCTACAACATCATCTCCACCATCACGCACGAGAA
>DAIMKE010000244.1:0-7705 GCA_036721875.1 Bradyrhizobium sp.
AAGCACAGCCTTCGAGATCGTCTCCATCGTGCCCTCGATCAGGAGGCCATGGACCACGCTGCCGACGACGATGACGATCGCGAGCAGCGTATGGGCGATGCGCCAGGTTCGCGGTCGCACGCCCAATCGCCGGCGGAGTGAAGCAAGGATCGCGACGGCGAAGATGGCCCACATGGCGATCACACCGAAGGGGGAGAACGGCGTCGGCGACACGAACAGAAGCGCGTCGATCATGTCGGGCGGACTGGTGATCCAGAGGCCGCCGACATGAATCACCACCGCCACGACCAGCGCGCCGCCGGTCCAGAGATGTGTACGCCGGCCACGATAGGCCGACAGTCCCGGCAAATATCCGGCAATCAGCAACGGCTGAACGAGCATGAGCCCGAGCCCGACAATCCCCGCGAAGCAGGCCAGTATGTAGACCGGATCGCGCCATTCCAGCAGCGGGCTCGCCGCCGCAGCGGCGATCGGCACGCCAGCGGCGGCTGCAAGGGCGCCCCAGATCAAAGCCACCCGGGCCAATCTCCATCCTTTCGCTTGCAACCCGATCAGGCCGGCTGCAGGACGAAGTGCGCTTCCAGGCTGGTATCCTTTGCGCTCCGCATCACGGGACGCAGGAAGACGGTTTTGAATTCACCGCTGTCATGGGCGAGGTGACCATGCGGCTGGCCGAAGACGGGAATGATCTGTGGCATCTCGAGACGGAACGCCCCGTTCTTGTCGGTGAGCGTGGCGCCATGACTTTGCGGGTCATGCTCCCGCCCCTCGGTGGTGTGCGCCCAGATCTGGATGCGCTGCCCGGCAAGCGGCGCCCCGTCGCCTGCGCGGCGCACCGTGCCGCTCATCCAGAAGCCACCCTTGCCGATCCGATCCACGGTCGGCGCGCCCGCGCGGTAGTTGTTGGCCCCGCCCGACATGGAAGGTGTCGGTGCGAGGCCTTGCGCGCGGGCCGGCAACAGGAGCCCGGAGGCCCCGGCGACCAGGACGGAGCCGCCCGCGACGAGGAGGTTACGGCGGTTGAGTACGGCAGCAGTCATGTAAACGCCTCCTGGCGCCGGTGCAGTTGCTCCGCGCAGGGTACAACAACACGCCCGAACCGCACAGTTGAGGCAGGTAACGAGCGAGGTTGGCGGCAATAACAGTGTTGTGAACGGACGCACCGGCCTCTCAACGAGCCTCGTTCACGAGGCATACTCGGAAGCGTCCAAACGCGCGGCGCGGATGACGGGAGCTACAAAATGATACTCAATCCGGATCATGTCACGATCGCAGTCGCAGACGCCGGCCCGGCGATCGCGTTCTTCGCGCTGCTTGGCTTCAGAGAGGATCACGTCGCGACGATCGACGGTGGCATTCCCGCCCGGTACATGGGCATGCCGGCCATGAAGGCGCAGCACATCACCCTCGCCCTCGAAGGTGCTTATCATTTCGAGATCCAGTTGCTCGTGTTCGACCCGCCCCCAGCGGACGATCCGGGCGCCCACCCGACAAACTTGCGAAAACGGGGCTTCAATCACATCGCCTTCCGCGTCGACGACATCGAGGCGGCCACCGCGCACCTCGTGGCCAATGGCGTGACCGTGCTGAGCGACGAGATGGACTACATCAGCCGAAAGCTGCGACTCTTCGAGGGCCCCGAGGGCATCACCGTCGAGCTGGTCCAGCGCGACGACTAAGGTTAGTAGCGGCGGTTACCGACGGAGAAGGACGAAGCGCCCGGCAGCGAATTGATCTCGCTGTCGAGGCGGCCCGTCTGCTGGACCACGCCGACCCCGAGCGACAGGCTGATGTTCGACGTCGCCTGGAATTCAACGCCGGCATACGCGCTACTGACAGGCAGCGTACCGGACTTGGTGTCGAACGGCGCGAACGCGCTGCTGCCGATGCCGGTGTTGTATTTCAGCGTATCGAACCCGGCATAGAACGTGACAGGCGGCCCGCCGCCGTTGTTCAGGTTGTAGCCGAACTGCACGCCCTCGCTGTAGACCGAGCCGAAGCCGCCGAGCGCGCTTTGACTGAAGTTGCTGAGGCCCATGCTGTTGCGCTGGCTGCCGACAAAAAAGCCGTTCGAGAAATTGTAGCGCGCGTAGGAAGAGCCGTTGCCGAGGTCGCGGAAATCGAAGCTCGGAAAGGTGCCGTAGCTGTCCGCGCCCTCGCCCGCAGCGCCGCTGAATCCCATCGGCCAGCCCGGGATCCAGTAGTTCACGGGCGACGCCTGCGCGTGCGCCGCTGGCGCGCCCAGGCACAGCGCAACCGCAACCATTGCAAGACCAAATCTGCGTGAGAACATCGACATCCGCGCGACCACCCGACTGCGCCGCGATTATACGCAAGCGACATCGGGAATGCCAGCGCGGCGCGATGGCGCGGTTCCATCGCTGGCCGCGCAAGGTCGAGGCGGCTGCAGTCCGATTCGATGGAATCAGACTGCAATATCAACCCGCGCCGTTATGCCGCTTTGGTGAGGCTGGCCTCCATCGGCAGCCCCTCCTCGATCGGCAGCGACGGATCGCGCGACCATTCGTTCCAGGAGCCGAAATACATCCGCACATCCTTCACGCCTGCGTTCTTCAGCGCGAGGAAGGTGTTCGAGGCGCGCGCCCCCTTGAAGCAATAGAGATAGACCGGCGTGTTTGGCGTGATGCCGACGGTGGCGCACTCGGCCAAAATCTCGTTCCTGGACTTGAAGCGCGGCCCCTCGGCAGTGGGCTTCATCATGCGGTACCATTCGAGCCAGACGGCGCCGGGGATGCGTCCCTTTCGCGGGCAGAAGTCCTTGCCGTAAGGAGAGGAGCTTTCGCCGATCCATTCGTCAATGTCGCGCACGTCGAGCAGCGCGATGCCGGGCTTGCCGACGGCGGCGAGCATGGTCTTCGCGTCGATCAGGATATCACCCGCCTCTGGCACGATCGAGAATGATGCTTTTACCGGCGACGGCACGTCGGTGGTGACCGGCAGGCCGGCCGCCGCCCAGGCATCGTAACCGCCATGCAGCACCTTGACCTTGGGATAGCCGAGCATGGTCAGGAGGTAGTAGCCGCGGCAGGACTGGCCGAAGCCGGAGTTCATCGACTGTTCGTAGATGACCGCGGTCTCCTTGCCGGAAAGTCCGGCGGCACCGAACGCGTCGGCGAATTTCGTCTTCAGTTCGGCAATACCCTCCGGCGTCGAGGTCGCCAGATACGTGAAGATTTCATGGACATTGACGGCGCCGGGGAGATGGCCCGCGCCATAGGCCTCAGGATTGCGGGTGTCGATGACGACACACGGCTCTTTCTCGAGGAATTCCGCGAGTTCGCCGGCAGTAATCAGAACGTCCGTCATGGCAGGCCTCTCCTGTTGTGTGGTTGCTGGTTTGGTCGAAACGGAAATCCCTTCAGCACTCGTCGCCGGCGAGCATCTTGCGAAGCTGCTTGGTGGCGGGCGTGACGATGGCGACGAAATAGGCTTCACGCATCCGGCGCTGGGCGCGGTGGCTCTTCAGGTAGCCGCGCGCGCCGCAATGGAGCATCGCCGCATGCGCGGCCGCGACACTGGCATCGCCTGCGCGCAACCGTAACGCCACCACGCGCCGCCAGTAGCTGTCGTCGGCGTTGTAGGGGTCGCGCGCGAGCGCCATGGCCTCCTTCTCGAACTCGGCATGGAGTTCACGGAACTGAACAGGCTGCTGCGGCAAAAAGCGATTGACGTGCCTCAAGGGCGCGTCGACCTCGTCCATGATCTGGATGCAATCCTTGATCAGCCCGAGCGCCATGCCGGCCTGCAGCAGGATGAAGCCGGCGCGTATTTTCTTGACGAAGGGCCCCGCCGGCTCGGCCAGGATCAGTTCATCCGGCACGAACACGTCGCGGAACTGCACGCCATAGGTGCCGGTACCGTCCATGGCGAGGAACGGCTTGCACGGCTGCAGGGTGATCGCGGGATCGGCGCAATCGGCCAGGAACATAACAATGCCGCCGCCGTCGTCCTCGCGCTCGAAGATGGTGCCGAAGTAATGCTCCGGGCCCAGATTGGACACCCAGGGCAGCGCGCCGCGCACGACATAACCGCCCTCGACCTTGCGGCCTTTCAGCTTGAGTTTCTCGATGCCGAAAAAGCTCTTCATCGGGTTCGACAGCCCGGTGCCGCCGAGAATTTCGCCGCTGGCAAACTTGCTGGCGAATTTGGCGACGAGTGCTGGATTGTCCGAATTCGACGCGTACCAGACCAGCGTGTTCTGGCACCACGCCATGAAGGCGCTGGCGCCGCAGACTTCGCCGATGGAAGCGATCGATTGAATGGCGCAGCGCAGATCGGCTGCGCCATTCTCTGGTTGGTGACTGCCCCATGCACCGGCTTCGCCGAGCTTTCGAAGCAATGCATCGGGGTAGAGCGTACCTTCGTCGATCGCCAGGGCGTGGGGGGCGAGTTCCTTGCGCGCGATCTCCGCGACCTTATCGGCGATCGGCACTGATGGAAGGGTTTCGTCGCTTGCGAGCCGGGATACTGCCAGTGAACCCATCAAACCCTCCACACCCCAATGACCAAGTGTATTCGCCTGGCGTGTTGCCCTGCGCTGCTGCGTTACGCGGTGACTTCGAGATTCACGGGCCGCGTAAAGGTGTTGGCGACCGGCGACCATTTCTTGACGTGGGTCACCAGCGCATCGATCTCGCTCTTCGGAATGCCCTCGCATTCCATGTCGACCTTGACGCGAACGTCAGTGAAGCCGACCGGCTTCTCGCTGACGTCGCCGGTGCCCCACACTGCGGTGATGTTGAGGTCGCCCTCAAGTTCGAGTTCGAGCTTGTTGACGATCCAGCCGCGATGCACGGCGTTCGCGTGCAGGCCGACCGCAAGGCACGAGCCGAGCGCGGCCAATGACGCCTCCGACGGATTGGGCGCGGTGTCGTCGCCCAACAGGCCCGGCGGTTCGTCGACAATATAGGGCGCGAGATTGCGGATGTAGTTGGCATGGCGGAACTTGCCTTCCGCCACCGTCTTGCACTTCAAGGTCTTGATGACCTTGGGATTGGCCTTGCCGTTGGCGATGAGCTGCTCCAGCCCACCCTTGTCGATTGGGGCCAGGCAACCTGTAAGCACCGTTTTTTGAGCGACCGCTGTCATCATTTCTCTCCCTAGGGTAGGATACCGAACGGTCTGTTTCCTGCACGAAGCGTGCCAGACAAGGCCAAACTCAAAACCCGAACCTCTCTCGCCGCTTAGCCGCGCTGCCCGGAAATTGATCAGCGGCGCTTTGCACACGCGTGATGCAATCGCTGCCTCGCCGCGATTATTTTGAGCGCATGGGAGATTATTTTGAGCGCATGGGAGATGCGACTTGATGATTTCGCGGCGGTCCGATTAACTGCGGCGCATGGGCAAATCGGCTTCGAAGAAAAAAACGGCGGCGGCGAGTACAGCGGGCGACGATGAATCGGCGCGCGGGCGCCTGCTCGGCGCAGCGACGCACCTGTTCTGCAAATACGGCATCAACGCCACCGGCATCGACGCCATCATCAACGAAGCCGGCACCGCCAAGACCACGCTCTACAAATTGTTCGGATCGAAGACCAACCTCGTCAACGCCGTGCTGGAAAGCGAAGGCAAGGCGTGGCGCGAGTGGTTCATCGGCGCGATGGAAGACGGCGGCGGCGACGCGCAGGCGAAGCTCAAGCGGATCTTCCCGGCGCTGAAGCGCTGGTTCGCCGAGGAGCGCTTCTACGGCTGCCCCTTCATCAACGCGGTGGCCGAGCACGACAAGGACGCCAAGGCGTTCCGCAACATCGCGCTGCGCCACAAGAAAGTGGTGCTGGCGCATATCGAAAAGCTGGCCAGTGAAATGGGCGCGGCCGAGCCGCAAATGCTCGCGCATCAACTGGGCCTGTTGATCGACGGCGCCATCGTCGCCGCCATGGTGTCGCGCGATCCCGGCGTCGCGGATACCGCGGGCCTCGCCGCAGCCAATCTGTTCGAGCCGTCGAAGGTGAAGAAGCCGAAGCGCGCCAGCAGCGCAGCCGCGCAGCTTGTGGCGGTCTGAACGGCTACTCTAGCCCTGCCCCTGAACGCGCGTCTCCAACCGCGCCAACTCCCCCGCCAGATCCGCCTCGACATCGGCCACCCGCATCTCGATCACGCGGTAGTCGCGCGCCTCCAGCCACGATCTTCGCCCGGCGCGGTCGGCGACGATGGCATCCGACTCGTTCGGGTTGACCAGTTCGATCGCCAGCCGATGAACGAAAGAGACGAAGTCGGGGATGTGGCGGCCGACCGGGGTCTGGCGCTTGAACTGCCCCGCGAAACGGCGGTCGCGGGTCAGCGCCTGCCACAGGATCCGCTCGGCATCGGTCGGGTTACGCCGCAGCAGCCGGGCCAGTCCCCGCACCGTCGAACTGTCGCCGGGTGCCGCCGGCCCCTGCCCGTGCTCGGCCAACAGCGCCCGCAGCCGCGTCGCCTGCTCGCCGTCGAGCACGCCGCCCTTGGCCGGCCCCTTGCGGCCTTCCGCGATCGCCATCACCACCCCGTGCAGGGTATGCATGTCCTGCTTGGTCGGGTCCATCCGGGTAAAGATGTTGCGCAGGTTCACCAGCATGGTCTCGCGCTTCTCGCGCGGGCGCAGGAATTCGACCTTGTCGAGTTCTCGCACCAGATTGTCGAAGAACGCCTGCATCTGGTGCTGCGAGGCCGGCTCGGAGCGTTCCGGCATCGCGAACGGTAACGCGCCGCCGGTCGACGCTTTGAACCACTCGTAACCGATCAGGAGCACCGCCTGCGCCAGGTTGAGCGAGGCAAAACCGGGGTTGACCGGAAAGGTGATGATCCGGTTGGCGAGTGCGACCTCCTCGTTCTGCAGGCCGTAACGCTCCCGGCCGAACAGGATGCCGGCCCCGCCTCCGCCCTCGACATGAGCCACGATCTCGGCGGCAGCTTCGATCGGGGCGACCACCGGCTTGGCCTGGTCATGGGCACGGGCGGTGGTGGCGAACAGCAGCGTCAGGTCGGCGACCGCCTGCTCGACGGTCTCGAACAGTTCGGCCTGCTCCAGGATCTGGTCGGCGCCGGCGGCGGCGCGTTGCGCGGCGATATTGGGCCAGCCGTCGCGCGGATTGACAATTCTGAGGCGCGACAGCGCAAAATTGCCCATCGCGCGTGCGGCCATGCCGATGTTCTCGCCGAGCTGCGGCTCGACGAGGATCACAACGGGCCCAGCTAAGTCCCAACCAGACTTGGTTTTATCGGTGCCCGAGCCGGACATTCTCTCAACTTCACCTTCTGGTTCAACGTACCAAGATTTCGGATTCGACGCTTCGCACGGGCACTCGATCACCCGCCGGAGAGATTTTCTCAAGCAGAATAATCGACCCGGCGAGATTTCTGAACTTCGATCAAAGCCTTACAGGGAGGCTGATTTTGCCGGGGCTGGCGCCCCGATCCGGCTCCCGCCCGCCTGGACGCGGCCCCATTCGTGGTGGCCCGGACCGCTTCGCGCGGTCACGTTCTGGCTGCTGCGTTCCAACGCCCAGGATGGGCGCAAAGTGCATAACGGCTTGGCTTTCGTCCGCCGGTTTGCAGTGCTATAGCCCGCATATAATCACTCCACCCCGCCCCATCAGCGCGGTTTTCCGAGAAAAGGCCCCCTCCGTCATGGCAAAAATCAAGGTGACCAACCCCGTCGTCGAACTCGATGGCGACGAGATGACCCGGATCATCTGGCAGTACATCA
>DAIMKE010000245.1:0-7700 GCA_036721875.1 Bradyrhizobium sp.
GGGCATGTTCTCTCGCCGGCCAATGGACCTGGCTTGCTATTTGATATAGGGCAACCGCCATCTTTTCGCGGTTGGAAATCAGGCGCTTCGCCAAGTAGGCCATCAATTTGATCTCGCTGGCGGAATCTTGCCCCCACTTCCGACTCCCGGTTTTGCGAGACCGGCGCGCCGCCCAATTAGCACGCTGTTTCAACCATAGGGCATGCCCCTGGCGCAAGGGTGAAACAGCGAACAAAACCGCGTGCCCAGCGCCGGCGGCCTCGGAGTTCGAGAGGGCGCGCCAAACTGGCGGTTTCCGCTGCAGGAATCAACGGCCCATACCAGCGTGTGCTGTCGAAAATTCCCGTGCTTTTGCTGCGTGAGGCCCAGCAGGTCGCGCCATCGCCAAACCGGCACGCTAATTGCGGCCAGCGGGCGGTCACCCGCCAAGTCAACTCAGAACTCCCGCCGCTTCAGCCATGCCCTGGCGCCCCAATGCGCGAAGCACCAGGCCGATTTCACCGGTGAGAGATGCTCGACGTTGCGGTAGATGTGCCAGACCCAGCCGGCCGAGCGCAGCGGACGGCTGGATACCGAACTGCCCCGCACGCGATAGCGGGCGAGGTCTTCGTTGAGTCCGCGCGCGACGTGCCCGGGCTTGAGGATGCTGAGCCAGAGGCAGAAATCGTCATAGGGCTCGTTCTTCATGGCGATGTTGCCGGCGATGTCGCGGTCGACCAGCGCCGTCAATGTCGCGATCGACGTGTTCTTGAGCAATTGGTCGTAAGTGAGGGAGGCCGGCACCTCGATCAGCCGGCCGGTGACCGTTCCCGTGTCGTTGATGCGGCGGAAGGCGGTGTAGCTCAGCGCCGCGCGGTTGGCCTGCGAAAAGGCGATCTGCCGTTCGAGCTTGGCCGGCAGCCACAAATCATCGCTGTCGAGGAACGCGATGAAGCGGCCCTGCGCCTGTTCGATGGCCGCCTGACGGGCCAGCGCCGGACCGCCGTTGCGCGGCTGCCGGATGAGCCTGATGCGCGGGTCGCTCGCCGCATGGCTTTCCACGACTGCGGCGGTCTCGTCCGTCGAGCAGTCATCGGCGATCAGGAGCTCCCAATCCGTCAATGACTGGGCCTGAACCGACGCGATCGTCTCCCCGATCAGCGGCGCCACGTTCCAGGATGGAGTGATGATCGAAACCAGAGCCATGGAGGGACGCTTATCCTCCGGACGTCGGATCGGCGACCGCTGACAGCAGCGAGGTCGTGAAGACATCGAGCTGCCCGGCGTCGCTGATGTAGAGTTCACCGGGGAACGATTGCCGCCACGCCGTTTCGAAATAGGGCGCGGTGTCGGCAGGGTCGAACGACGGCGCAGCCAGCGCGTCGTGAAGCCGCTGCGGAACGTCCGCAAGGCGGTCGACCGTGAACACCAGCGGGCAGGAGCGATAGAAGGCGTCGCCCATCACGACCACGGGTTTGCCCAGCAGCATCGCTTCGGCGCCGGACTTGCTGTTGACGGAGACCACGGCGTCGGCGCGGCCCAGCACGGCGTAGTTGTTGGTCTGCGGCGGCAGCAGAACGAAATTGTCGAAGCGTTGCGCGAGCTCGATCAGGCGGCCGGCCGGAACGGCGCCGATCTGCGCCGGATGTTCCTTGACGGCGAGGACGTGCGTGTCGGGTAGGGTGCGCAGCAGGAAATCGATGGTCGCGACCTGGTCGAGATATTCCGGCGAGCGCAGCGTCAGCGCCATGTCGGCCGGCACGTGGAGGGGGTAGTAGACGAACGGCCGGTCCGGCATCGGGCGATAGATCTTTCGCAGCCGCCGGGCGCCGTACGCCATGGCGGCATGGATCCGCGCATGCCGAAGGTTGTGGCCGAACTCCTGATGCTTGCCGAGTGCAAACTGGTCCCAGAGTTTTTCGACCAGCCGGCGCGCATTCCGTGCATTGGCGATTTTCTTGAAGGCCGCCGAGTAATGATGCTGGTCCTTCTTGGGGATGACGATGGCGCGCTGGCGCAGGGTGTCGTCAAGATAGGCCCGCACATCGGCAGAAACCTGGTCTGCCGGCACCGGCATCGTGTCGGGAGCGCTGAATCTGTCCGGGGTATAATAAAGCCTGCCGCGAAAGAATGACGGCTCGATGAACCAATTGCGAACGCCGCGCTTTCTCGCCGCGTAGAAGCAGGCGATGACGGAGAGGAAGCCGCCGAGCTCCTGAACCGCGATGACGCGCTTTCCCCCGGCGGTCAACCGGTCGAGAACGGCTTCCATCGCGTTGGTGTAGATCATGAACCGCCGCCGCAGCGCGGCGGTATCGCGAATTCCGAACGTGACGCGCTCATGACTGAACAGGAAGTTCGTGCCGTCGAGGCCGTATCCGGCGACCCGCGCGGCGAAGGCGTGCTCCTCCTCGATCGGCGCGCCGCCCTGCAGGCCGGTCCGGTACATGTTGACGACGGGGACGCCCGCCTTCTCGGCCATCTCCGCGCTGCGGTCGTCGAACGCGAGCAGGTGCACCTCGCGTCCGGCGTTGCGCAACCGCTGCGCCACCGGAATCCAGAACTGGGTCTGGTAGGCCGCGAGCGTGGTGATCAGGATAATTCTGTCGTTCAGCAGTGTCATGTCTGGCCGGAATATTGCTTTGCTGTGGCCTGGGAATATAGGCTGTAGCGCGACTGTTCCGCGCGACACTCAGGGGGCGACCCGGACCCGACATGGTTACTGGATCTTGGGGCGGCGGATAGCACGGCAATTGTGGCCAGTCGAGCATCTGCCCACAGCAGATGATTCGAAAGCCGGGGCAAGTTGATGGACGGGGTAAAACGGGTTGTAATCCGCGTCGATGCCTCTACCGAAATGGGCATGGGGCATCTGATGAGGTGCCTCAGTCTTGCTCGCGTGCTGGCTGACGACGGCGCAGCGGTGCTTTTCCTGCTTCGGAGCCATGCTGCAGGCCTGGTGCGACTGATCGAGGGCGAGGGGCACGCGGTACGGCTCTTGCCCGATCCCGCCAGCCGTCCTGATGACGCGCTTGCGGGCGGAACCGCCCACGCGCGGTGGTTGCCGACGAGTTGGGAACATGATTCCAAGCAGACGCTGGAGGCCGTCGACCGATTCGGACGCGTCGACTGGCTGATCGTCGACCATTATGCGCTTGACGGGCGCTGGGAGCGGGTGCTGCGCGAACGGGTGCCGCGCATTCTTGCGATCGACGATCTCGCCGACCGTAACCATGATTGCGACATGCTGCTCGACCAGAATCTGGTTCACGAAATGGACAGCCGTTACGATGGCCGCTTGCCGCCGGGCTGCAGGACGCTGCTTGGGCCGAGCTATGCGTTGCTTCGTGCAGAATTCGCGGGAAAGCGCAAATCCCTCGTCCCTCGCAGCGGCGAGGTGGGCCGTATCCTCGTGGGCTTCGGAGGCTCCGATCCCGGCAACGAGACGGGGAAGGCGCTCGCCGCGATCAAGAGCCTCCACAGTCCCTCGCATGCCGTCGACGTCGTGATCGGGTTGACCAATCCGAACGCGGATTCACTGGCCCGCCTGTGCGGCGAGATGCCGATGGCCCAGTTGCATTGCGGAGCAGGAAATATGGCCGAACTGATGGAAAATGCAGGCCTTGCGATCGGCGCCGGCGGGATCATGAGCTGGGAGCGCTGCTGTCTCGCGCTGCCCACCATCGCGGTTGGTATTGCCGACAATCAGACCGGCGCTCTGACTGCGCTCGCCGGTTCCGGCGCGGTCACCTATCTCGGCTCGGCACCATCTGTCACCGTGCATCGGCTTGCAGGAGCCATCCGGTCGATTCTGGACGACCCGGCGCGGACCCGTGCAATGGGAGAGGCCGCAGGGGCGCTTGTCGACGGGCTGGGCACTTCCCGGGTTCGGGAGGCGATGAGATCGCTGGAGAGCGTCTAGGACCGGCCGGATTGTTTTGGCATGGCCGCGCAGCCAGCCAATATAGAGCGAATCCGGCCGCAACTGCGGGCGTTCTTATTTGGTGTTTGCCGGTAGTTTCTATGCTAATTGCGCTCCGGCACGGTTCCACAATTCCGCGGAATCGCCGGTGATGGACGACAATGAAGGTTTCAGTTCTCTGCTCAAGCACAGAACACCCGGTTTATCCGCGGCTGGAGCAGTGGGTAAAGAGTGCGGCCGCAAATCACAGCGTGGAACTGGTTCGGCAAAAAAAAGAGCTGACCGGCGGTGACATTCTCTTTCTCATCTCGTGCCATGAGATCATCTCGGCCGGCGACCGGCAGAAATATGGAGCCACCCTTGTCATCCACGCCAGCGATCTTCCGGAAGGGCGCGGCTGGTCCCCGCATATATGGCAGATACTTGAGGGAAAGAATCGCATCGTCGTGTCTCTGATCGAGGCACAGGAGCCGGTTGATAGCGGCGTCATCTGGGCGCAGCGGGATCTGGTACTCGACGGGCACGAGCTGAGTGACGAGATCAATGAAAAGCTGTTCGCTATTGAGTTTGAACTGATGGAGCACGCGCTGGAGATCGTGGGATCCGGAACGCCGATGCGGCAGGACGACCGGCCGCCGAGTTACTACCGCCGGCGGACGCCCGAAGACTCAAGGCTCGATCCATCGCGGTCGATCGCCGAGCAGTTCGATCTGCTAAGAGTAGCCGACCCGCAGCGCTTTCCGGCATTCTTTGACCACCGCGGCCATCGCTATCTCGTCCGTATCGAAAAAGCTGGAGCTTCCGATGAATGAAACAATTGAGATCGAAGGCCGCTCGATCGGCCGTTCGCATCGGCCGTTCATCATCGCGGAAATGTCGGGCAATCACAATAAATCGCTCGAGCGCGCGCTGACGATCGTCGATGCGGCGGCAAAAGCCGGAGCGCATGCGCTGAAACTCCAGACCTATACCGCCGATACGATGACGCTGAACCTCAGCCGTGACGAGTTCTTCATCGACGATCCCAATAGCCTGTGGAGCGGCAGGTCGCTTCACAATCTCTACCAGGAAGCCCACACGCCCTGGGAGTGGCACGGCCCGATTTTCGAACGCGCGCGATTGCTCGGCATGATCCCGTTCTCAACGCCTTTCGATGCGACCGCGGTGGACTTCCTGGAGCAACTCGGTGTTTCCTGCTACAAGATCGCGTCGTTCGAGAACACGGATCTGCCCCTCATTCGCAAGGTGGCCGCAACGGGCAAGCCGATGATCATCTCAACCGGCATGGCGACCGTGGCGGATATAGACGAGGCCGTTCGCTGCGCGAAGGAGGCCGGCTGCAAGGATCTGGTGCTGCTCAAATGCACGAGCACCTATCCCGCAGCCGCCGCCGACACCAACCTCCTGACGATCCCGCATATGCGTGCGTTGTTCGGATGCGAGGTGGGACTGTCAGACCACACTTTCGGTATTGGAGCGAGCGTGGCAAGCGTTGCGCTCGGCGCCAGCGTCATCGAGAAGCACTTCACGCTTTCGCGCGCCGACGGTGGCGTCGATTCGACGTTTTCCATGGAACCTGACGAAATGGCCGCGCTGGTGGTCGAGACAAAGCGTGCCTGGATGGCGCTCGGCCAAGTCTACTACGGGCTGACCGAGAAGGAGGAGAAGTCGCAAATCTTCCGTCGTTCGCTGTACGTGGCAGAGGATCTTGCCGCCGGAGACGCCCTGACGGAACGTAGTTTGAGAATTATCCGTCCGGGCCTGGGCCTGCCGCCCAAATATTTCGAGAAGCTTATCGGCATGCGCGTGGGCCGGGCGGTGCGTCGCGGTACGCCGATGAGCTGGGAGCTCTTGACGTCAGCCGACGACCGCGTGGCGCCGTCGCCGCAGGAATTGCCGAGGGGCGCTCGTGCCTGACAAGCCGCATGTCTGCCTGATCGTCGACAACCCGCTTCGCGATCTGGAGGGATTGGTTCTGCTGGGCCGGCAGCTGGCGGCGAGGGGCGCGACCGCAACGCTGGTGCCGATGTACGAACAGGGGTTCGACGTTCCGGCGCTGCGTCCGGATCTGGTGCTGGTGAACTATACCCGCCCCAACAATGCCGATCTGATCAAGTCCTATAAGCGCGCTGGAATTCTGGTCGGCGTGCTCGATACCGAGGGCATCGGAGGCAAGAACCCGGATCAGTTTGCCGAAATGGTCAAGAGCGTCGGGTGCAGCGATCTGGTCGACCTTTATTGCGTGTGGGGACAGGCGCAGCACGCGGCGTTCCTGCGTCACGGCACGGTTCGGTCGGAGCTGCTTCATGCAACTGGATGTCCGCGCTACGATTTCTGTGCGGAGCCCTGGCGCGCAGCGCTTCCGCAGCCTTCGATCAAGTCCGGCTACGTGCTCATCAACACGAATTTTCCGGTCGCCAATCCGCGATTTTCCGCAAGTTCGGCCGACGAGGAAGACGCGATGGTGCAGGCGGGATATTCGCGAGAGTTCGCGCGCCAGTTCATTGTTGACGCCGGCAAGGCCTACCGGTCGGTGCTTGAGACATCGGCCAGCTTGGCGAAGCACTTCAAGGATGTCGAATTCGTCCTGCGCCCACATCCGTTCGAGCCCATCGGCTCGTATGACGCGCTCGCCGAGTTGCCGAATTTCCGCGTGCGCCAGGATGGCACGTCGCTGGAATGGATAGGTCGCGCGCGTTTGCTGGTTCATCAAAACTGCTCCACCGCGATCGAGGCCACGATGCTGAAAGTGGAACCGCTGAGCATGGAGTGGTTCAACACACCATTCTTGCGGCTGGACGCCGCGACGGGGGTCAGCCGTGGCGCCGGATCGGAGGCCGATCTTATTGAACTGGTGCAACTGGGACTAGACGGGCGGCTGCCGCCGGTCAGTTCGGAAACCGAGCACTTCCGGCAGCAAATCTTCGGCGACCTCTTCACCGCCGTCGATGGCGCTAGTTCATCGCGCGTTACCGAGGCCGTTCTCGATACGATCGCGGCGGGGAGCGCCGGGCCCATGCCGCCGCGACCCTCGCTGCGTGGCGTTGCCGCGGAGGCGGTCCGGCGGGCACTGGGCTACAAGGCAAGTTCGGCGCTTCGCCGCAGCTACAGCAGTCCGGCGATCGAGCGGCGTCGCCTCGCCAAGGCATTCGCGCTGGAAATGGTGAACTCGGTGCTGCAGCGCATCTGCGCGGCCGCAGGAGATGGACGGCATTTTATCGCACGGCGTGTCACGGAGAACTCGAGTGGGGCGTCGAGGTCGTTGAGTGGCGCAAGCCTACAGCTCGTGGAAGCGACCTGATCGTGCTGCGCCGATTCGTGCATAACACGGCTATTTCGACGGTTGCATTCGCGATGGCTGGTGTGCTCGGCCTGTTCGCCGTCGGATTGATAGCAAGGTCGTACGGCCTGGCCGTGCTGGGCCTGATCGTGCTCGTACGCTCGTTCTTGCCGACAGGCCTCCTTGCCTTGTTCGATCTCGGTGTGTCGGAGACGACGACCCAGGCGGTCGCGCGGACGCGCGTCGGCGACTGGGGGGTCGCAGGCGAAAAAGTGTCGCTGCTCACGGCAATTGCCATGACGATGGGAATCGTTGCAGGCGCCGCGCTTTGGGCAGCCGCAGGATCGCTCGCCGCAATTTTCAAGGTCGCTCCTGATCAGGTTGCCGCATTCGTTTCAATCCTCAATGTCACCGCGCTGGTGCTGCCCGTCACTTTTCTCGGCCTTGTCGCGGAAGGGGCACTCAAGGGGTTTGAGCTGTATGGCTGGCTGCGCTTGACCGAAGTGGTCGGCAACGTGT
>DAIMKE010000246.1:0-7681 GCA_036721875.1 Bradyrhizobium sp.
CTGACCTGGAGCTGGGCAGCGGGCTTACAGATTTCGAACTGGGGGCGCGCTTGCGTTATGAATTTACCCGCAATTTCGCGCCCTATATCGGCGTCAACTGGGACCGCAAGGTCGGTCAGACCGCGACAATTGCGAGAATTAGCGGCGAACCAGTGTCCGCGGTGTCCTTTATCGCGGGTGTGCGGCTATTCTGGTAATGTCTTCGAAGCGAATTTTCGCGCGACTCCTTTGGCCTGGGCAATGGTCGATGTATCTTTGCGGCGAACTTCATTGCAGCGACATGCAAAATAACTTTCCTCCGCGCAGGCCTCACACATTTCTTCGAGGTAGCCCTTCAAGGCTTGACGCGCCCGATGAAGGCGAACCGTGATGTTATTCACGGTCACTCCGAGCTCAAGTGCGACCAATTCCCTCGGCTCGTCTGCGAGGTCTATTCTTCTGATTATCTCGGCTTGCTTCATCGTCAACAAGGCAAGGTATTGATGCAGACATTCGCAAATTTCGTGATCTACTTCCGGGCTCGGATCCATGCCGAAGCGGTCGTTCAGTTCGGCCGTGAAGGATGCCTCCTGGATTGCCCGGGACCTTTGACGATGGAAATCAGCAATGGTAGTTGACAGAACCCGGCTGAGCCACCCGCGCACGGCATTGACGTCTCGAAGGTCGGCGGAACGTTCGAGAGCCCGCAACATGAACGCTTGCAGTACCTCTTCCGCCTCTGACTGTACTCTGAAGCGCTTTCGCAGATAGCTCCGGAAGCGGCCATAGCTTTCAACGAGAGCTGTTCGTACCGCTCTATCTGAAGTCATGGACGAGAGTGGCGCATTCGTTGCAGCCGCGCGCGGTCGATTGTTCCCCGATGATGTCATGGCAATCGCTCAGTTCGATATTCGGCAGATCGCTTCGGTAAGGCTGTGAGCGGCTCAAATTGCCGGGAAACACAGCAGCTGAAGCAATGGCATACGGGCGTACGCGCCCCCAAAGCGGAGCGCAGCAGCCCAGCACTCAAATGGAGATTCAGACGATAGGTGGCCGATAGCGCCGAGCGCGCGTGCCTTCGTCAAACTTCAACGCAGGCTCGGACTCGCAGCGGAAGCGCGGCATTGGGAGCTGCAGGATCGACGTGGGTTGAGGAGGAGCGGCACTGAAGCACAACGAGCCACAGCAACTCGAATGCCTGGGACCGCCGCTTCTCTCGTCGATGTCGGCGCCGACCGCCACGTCGAGCAAATGCTGCGCCGGTTCAGCGCCCGCGTGGTGATGCTCATGGCATCCCACGAGCGCTTTGGACTGTTCGGTATGTTGAGCAACGACACCGCGCAAGCCTGCGGCAAAGGGCAGGGCCAGCGAAGGGGACATCGACCCAAGCAGATATGCGATGGCGAAAAGCCATGCCCACTGTCTTCGCTTTGGTCGCGTCATGCTAAGCATCTGATTACCGCCTGGCTTCAATATATAGCTTCGACCCAAGCGGCCGCCAATAGCAAGCAGTTCAAGAAGATAGGCAAATTGCGCCTGGGGAACGCGTTCTTCCTTCTCAAGTCAGACGGTCAGACCGGTTCCTATCGATTTTTTCCAGCCTTCCGCCGCGGTCGGATGCGTGGCTGAGGAGGTTCCAGCGAGGGCGCCGGATATGTGTAAGGCGGAGATATTTCGATAGCCTGGCTAGGCGAGCCGCGCGCTTCGTTCGGCCAGTAGCGCCGATCGGAAATGGTGGCGCCGGCCATGACCTCGACTGACGACACGATAGCGAGCAGTGGCACGACGAAGCAGAGCGCGGCACCCTTTTTCATGTTTACCTCGGCATCTAGTGTTGCTCGCATGCCTCGGGAATTTTTGCTTTGCATGGTTCGCAGCGCGGAGCTTTTAGCAACTAATTTTAACAAGCTGCCCGGCCCTACTCTTGATTCAGATCAAACTGTTGCCGCGGCATCAACTGGGCCGATGGGGTCCTACCGTGTTGAGTTACGGGTGAAAACTCCTGACCCGTAAAAAGATAGTAGCCGTCTCGGCTGATGGCATTGGAGACGGACTTTCTTCGCAGGGAAGCTGGACGCGCATTGCTTCCTTTCAATATGCGGACGAACCGCCAACTTTCGCCTAACAGCAAATTGGGTATCTCTGTGTGCGTAGGTACGACGGCGTAGAAGTCGCGCGCAAACGTGCTGGCAAAGAGCACATATGCCGGCGATCGCCTGCGGTCGGCCAGACCTCGTTCGTCTTCGCTCAGCATGCCAACCTGCGCGCCTATCCGACTGCTTCCAAGCCGACGAACTGCATATATGTGCGGCGGCCGCCCGGACCAAATAGAACGACAGAATATCGCTCGGGTTTACCACCCATCCCCGGAGATCCTGCTGGCATTCCAGCAACGGCGATGCCGGCCGCATCCGGCCGTTCCTCGAGCAGTTTTCTGATGGCGGCCGCCGGAACGTGGCCTTCCACAACATAGCCGCCGATTTCCGCGGTGTGGCACGCTCCCAAATCGGCGGGTATGCCTAGACGATGACGGATACTACTCCGGTCACTCGTTTCCTTGATCGTGACAGCGAATCCGGCTGCTTCGAGATGTTTGGCCCAGGCTCCGCAGCAGCCACAGTTAGGATCCTTGTGGACCAGCACCTCGGAAGATGCGGCCGGCAGCGGAACAGGGGCCATCGCCAATCCAAACAGAGCAGCGCAAACGACACGACGCGAGAGCTGAAACGGCAACAATAGAGGTGGCATCGGGGTTTCTCCTCAATGGTGCTTAAACCAACCCATACCCTTGATGTCGTTGAAGGCATCCGTACGGTGGCACAGGAAGCACTGGTTCACACTTGCATGCATCTGACCGGTGAGCACTTTATCCATCATGAAATGCTCCATGTAGTGGCTGGGCGGTGCCTGATGACATTGCGCGCATTCCTTGGACGTCGGTGAAGGATGCAGGAACTGAGCAATGCGCCAGGAATCCAAGGCGTGGCAGCTCGCGCAATCACGCCCGAACAGGCCGCGATGCGGCTCACGATTGCTGTGACAGTTGGCGCAATCGAGACTTGCCTTTTCTTGTTGGTTAGAGGTCGGCAATCGGAGAAACTCTTTCAAATCGGTCACCATCTGTTCACCGATCGCGCGCGCAGAGATGTTTTGGCCTTGCGGAAATGATCCTATGCGCAGCAGCGTGGCATGGTCCATCTTGGTAGGACGGACGCCGCCCGCATGCTCGACGTGACATCCGCGACATTCTTTGCTGGTCGCATGAAACGCTGTCGACTGCTTGCCCAGATCGGCGGCTGCTATTGTATGGCAGGCGATACAGGCGGCCGCCTTGACGCCCTTGGTTGGCGTATGGCACGTTTCGCATTTCTTGGAAAGAAATGCATGCTTTTCCGAAAGTGGCCCTGGCACAACGGCGTCTGTCCAACCGGAAACCGCGAGGGAACCGTCGCGGTACAAGCCGATCGATACTGCGGCCACGCCTGTTATGGCGAGCGTTACAAGGACCGCATAGATGAAAGAGCGCATGCTCACGTCAGCCACCGCAGCCCGTAATAGATTTCGCCGGCGATGTGCAGCGCGAGAAGGGCGTACATTGCAATTGCCGCAACCACGTGCAGTCCCATCCACTGCATGAATACTTTCTTGACGGTCTCTTGAGACCCGATCGCGTATTCAAGATCCGCAATGCCATCAACGAGCTGCAACAGCGGAACCTTCTGGAGCGCAGCCGGCCTTACGGGAGTGCCGTCGGGATTGACAAATTCCTGAGAGGACAAGTTGAGTGCCGTCCGGTCATAGGCAGATCGTAATGTTGATAGATAAGTCTGATGCTCTCGAATTTCGGCGGCCGTCTGCGGCAGGTAATACCGCCCGATGAATCCGGTCACGACCAGCACCAACATGCTGGCGATGAGAGCAATCCCAATCGGACTCTCGTACTTATGGCCGCTATGAAGAATAGCCAAAAATGATGCGGCAATGCCGGCATAAACGTGAAAGCTGAGGAGGGCCTTCATCGATACCAGCCGAGTGACAAGCGCCCTAAAGCTTCGGCTGTATTTCGTGAGCGGATAGACGAGGAGAAGAACCATCAGCGTCGCGGCGGACGTGCCCAAGACAAAGCCGGCCAGACTGCCAGCAAATCTCGAATCGGAATGAAGCCAAAAGGCGGGTACGAGGAGCAAGAGGCTCGCGAGGACGATATCGACGATGAGGCGTCCTCTTTCGCTCATATCAAGCCTCGACGACCAAATTTCCAATCGACTTGGCTTGGCAGGCCAGAATCATGCCCTGCGCCTTGTCTTCCTCCGTCAACGCCTCCTGCACCTCCATCGTGACGGACCCTTCCAGGAGATGAGTCTTGCAGACTCCGCAGATGCCTGCACGGCAGGAGAAATCGATCGGCACGCCGACCGACTCGGCGACTTCGAGGACGCTCTTGTCCGGAGGCAGCGGAGCAACTTTGTCCGACTTGGCGAAGCGAATTGACGCCGTAGCCGGCCCGATCGCCGGCGCGTTGTCGTGGTCGGTGCCACTTTCTGACTTGCGCTTTTCGACGATCGTCATTCCCGGAGGAGGGACAGCTCCGAGCGCCGGACCAAATGCCTCGGTCTTGATTTGTTCGGACGGAACACCAATCTCGCCGAGCACCTTCCTGAGTGCTTCCATCATCTTCGGAGGGCCGCACAGGTGGACGCGTCGCTTTACCAAATCGGGTACGGACCGCGTCAAGAAATCACTGGTGATTTGACCCTCAGCCCCCATCCATGAAGTACCTGCAGCCCGCACCATGGTTGCAGCAACATGCAGATTGTTCATCTTGCGCTGCAGGTATTCCAGTTCATCCCGGAAGATGAAGTGCTCCGTGGTTTGCGCGCCGTAGACCAGGTAGATCTGCCCTGGCCATGCAATATCGGACAGATATCGCACCGCAGCCATTAACGGTGTGATTCCCACGCCGCCGCCGATGAGCACCACGCTTTCGGATTCCTTCCCGGTGAAGGTGAAAGCGCCCGAAGGAGCCAGAACCTCAAGGGAGTCTCCCTCCTTGATCTGGTCGTGCATGTACTCGGAGAAAACTCCACCATCCTCGCGCTTGATCGTGGTCTCTACGTAGGCCGTCTGGGCGGCAGAGGACGCAATCGTGTAAGACCGCCGGACAGTCTTTCCACCGATCTCGGCGGAGTAGGTCAAAAACTGACCGGGCAGGAATGCGAATGGAATAGCGCCTCCAGCGGGATCCTGGAGGCGGAACGTCTTCACGCTTGGCGTTTCCCTGTAAATCGCGCAGACTCTGAGCCTGCCCTTCCAGAGGCCGCCCGGCTTCGCCGTAGTGCTGCGGCTGCCAGGCTCGGATGGGACGGGCCCGCTTTTAGCGTAAGTGGGCTGGCCACTTACGCTCGCTCGTGGCGAGGCTGTCGCAGCCTTGAGGTCCGTCGCCCCGCTCGCTGAAGATACCGGAGCGGCAGGAGGCGACGCCGGCCCGGGCGCCGGCGCGCGAGTCAACCGATCGACAAGCGCGTTGGCCCGGCGCATCCGCTCCACATAGACGATAAGCATTCCGGCAGAGAAGATGGCCAAGAGTGCCATTGTAATGAGGTGGAACCAGGAAATGCCGAACAGGCCGTCCGCATTCCCATGAGGTTGTTCAGCCGTCGCAAGGTTCATCTGAGCTTTGAACCAACTCTGCGCGATCTGTTGCGGTGCCTGTCCCTCATTCAGCGCCCGTAGCGCGGTAACGCCGCTCTGGACCTGGTTGAGGGATTCGCGGATTTGCCTCGCCGCCTGATCTGCCGCGGCGATGTCGCCCGCAGCGATTGCATGCCGCAAGTTCTTCTCTGCGGCCGAGATGCCGTCGATGTCTGAATTGATCCGGCCGCGAGCCTGAGATTCCAGAGTGAGGCGCTGCTCCGGCGTAAGAGACGGCATTTCCATCAACGATGGATAGAACTCCTTGCGTGGGCGCCCCATCATTTCGCCCATCATGTTCATCATGCCCGAGCTTGGCGCAGTTGATGAAGATCCCGGAGAGCCGGCGCCTGGAGTGGCTGGTGGAGTAGCCGGACTATTCGATTGAGGTGCGGCATCGGCTCCGGGAGCGCTGGGAGTCGAGCCGCCCGGATGATGCGCCGAATGTTCATCCGCTGTTTGGGCGAATTGCCACCCTCGGTTTGGCTGTGCAGATACCGCACTATCGTCTGACCGTTCGAAGCCGCGCCGATCATCTGTCGTATGGATCGCGAATCCCGGCCCGATTGCGCGGCTGCGTTCCTGCAGAGACACGGCACTGTCGGGGGAGACGCCAGCGAACACTGCGTTCGCAGCAAATGAACTCCAAAGGGCCAGCGCACAGAGGTCACGTCGAACGCCGAAAGCCAGGATTCTCGACATGACCTCTGTTTCGCCTCTGCTTCCTTGGTGATCGTCAGAACGTCGCAATCAAAGGCAGCAAAATCGAGTCCGCCGTCTTCTTCTGGTCATCGCTCAGATTCCCGTACAGACGATTGAAGGCGGTGCGCGCTGCCTTGATCGCTTCCAGGCGCTCGGCCAGATGACGCTCGTAATGTTCGATGCGCTCGGAACCCGAAATTTTGTCATCCACTACGAGTAGTTTGCGTGCATCCAGCAAATGCTGGCGGCCGGAGCGTAGCGCATCGGCCAGCAGGCTCCAATCGGCTGCTTGCTTGTCCGTAATCTGTAGCTCAGCCTTCAGGAAAGCGATCCGCCCTTCCAGCCGCTCGGTCACGTCCGCAGGCCCGCTTGCAGCAACGCCGGCATCGGGCGCTGTACCGGCCTTGGGCGGGGAGGTCATCTGACCGTGCATCATCCGCATCATCTGCATCATGTTATCCATGCCGCCACCCATGTTCTGGGACTGGCCGCCGGATTGACCCATTCCGCCCATCGGGCTCTGCATGGGCATGCCACCCATGCCACCCGCACCACCCATGCGCCCCATGCCGCCGCCCATTCCGCCCATATTCTGGGATTGGCTGCCGGGCTGGCCCATGGTGCTTGAGCCGCTGGATGGATTGGACTTCATGTTCATTTCGTCCATCATCGCAAGCTGCAATCGATCTCCGGCCGCCGCTCCTGCCGCTGACAGCGAGGCTGGCGCCAGACCAAGGGCGATGAGCACGACTGCGGTTCCAACGAGATTTTTCATGTTTTCCATGGATGGCTCCTCCAATTCCGGATGATCATTACCCATCATTCCCTACCATTGCGAAGCCAGGGCAGGTTGACGCAGATCAACCAAGAAAGACGCATAACTTATTAGAATATTACACGAATAGTTGATTGCGAGCTCACGGGACGGCCTCGCGCAGAATCCGGCTGAATGCCTGGTTAGAATCTTAGATCGTCTTCGGACATGCCGGTGCCTCGATGGAAAACTCGAGAATTGTCTCGAACGCGAAAACCGGGGCGATGGCAACCCGCAGGTTCAGAGACTGGCACGGTCCGAATTCTTGGGTGTAGCCGCGTGCCGCTGCCAAGGCCAGCGGCCTTCGATTTCGATCTGCAATGAGAAGCTCAGGAACGTCCGGATAACGATGATCACCGCGAGGATCCCAAGCCGCTCGAACGACGGCACGATTGCGACCATACCGATGATGTCGGCGGCAATTAGAAATTCCAGGCCCAGCAAGATGCCGCGGCCGAGGTTGGCGCGATAGGAGCGAAACGCATCGGCGAATTC
>DAIMKE010000247.1:0-7655 GCA_036721875.1 Bradyrhizobium sp.
CCGCTGAAGTCTTCAGCAGCGTTCTGCGTGAAGTCGGCATCGCGTCCTCCCCTGAACCGTCGTTTTCCGACTGGCTGTAGTTTTGTTCGCTCAAGTATTTTGAGATTGCGCCGGAAAGTCGACACAGGCGGTCTCATCCTAACGGCGATCGAGCCCCTGCCCGCTCTCTTGCGCCGCAACCGCCTGCGATTGCGAGCCATCGCCACAACGGCGTTCAGCAACTCGACGATCTGCATGCCGGCCTATCCAAAAGCGCGGCCCGAGCGCTTTCGCCAGCGGTCCGCAAAAACCAGTATGGGCCATCGTTAACGATGCTGGAGCTTGCCGCGGCGAAGACCGGGCATTTAACAACCACTTAAGACTTTTGCGCAAATGATAGACAACCAGCGCAAACATTCAGACCGTCGCAAGAACTGCGAGCAGAACTCAGGCCCCTCACGAAGGGATTGGCATGAGAACGCTTCCCATTGGAGTTCTGGCTGCGACCCTGGTTGGCTGTAGCTACCCCCTATCGTCGCAGGCGAGCGTGGACGTCGTCGACCGTGAATTCGGCCGCTGCGCCTGTCGCAGCATTTGCAGCTAGCCTGAACGACAGGAACGCTGCCAAGGATCAAGTGCTGGACCAGAAGGTCCCCCGACGTCGATGCCGCGAACGAGCCCGAAATTCGGGCGCGATTTGCCGATCAGCAGCCATTCGCTGCAGCGTGCGTGGGGCAAACCAGCTCCATGGAAAATGGAAAACGGAATTGGTGGAGTGCTCAGGCAATACTTCGGATTCGGGGATATCATGGACGACTTTACCAACGCCGCTGAACTAGCCCAGGTAACGCAGAAATCGCCCGTGCTCGTGATCATCGAGCAGCATGTGCTGGCGCGAACCTGCATCCTCAATATCCTCAAGCGAGAACTCGCCGGGTTCGAAATCGTCGAGATGGCAACGACGAATGGTCTGAGCTGGTTCGCGGGCAGAGACATCCGCCTGATCGCACTCAATATCGGCGACAGGGACATCGTTGATCCAGCGGTCGAGTCCAGCCTGGCGTTTATCGCGGAATTCAGTCCGCAGGCATCCGTGGCGCTGTTGTCGAGCCGTGACGACGAGGCGACGATTTCGGCCGCGATGCAGCGTGGGGTCCGCGGGTTTTTCCCGAAATCGATTCCGCTCGATGTCGCGATCGCCGGATTGCGACTGGTTCTTGCCGGCGCGGTGTACCATCCCTTGCCGATCGTCGGCCAAAATGAAGCGCCAAGCCTCAAGGCGATATCGGAACATCTCGGCGTTGCCGAACTTCCCGGACTCCACGAAGGCACCGGCACGTTGGTGCGGGAGCGGACGCTGGGCGACCTCACGCCACGCGAACGGCACGTGCTCGAGGCGCTGCAGCTCGGCCTGCCCAACAAGTTGATCGCGGTCCGGCTCAACCTCTCGGAAAACACCGTCAAGATGCATATCCAGCGCATCATGCGGAAATGTTCCGCGCGCAACCGCACCGAGGCGGTGCTGCGCTGGAGCCGGCAAATACATGGTCATGCGCCGCCCTTGCGCGTGCAGTCATCTTGAGAGCTGATTGATTTCGTAAGGCCTTTCCCTAGTCCTCGCGGAACGCGCCGTGAAAACTGTCGAGCAGCGGCTTGAGGGCATAGAGCGCCACGGTGCCGCGACCGGTCTTGATGAACACCTGGGCCGGCATTCCCGGAATGATCCTGACATCCTCGATGCCGACGCTTGCGGGATCCTGCACGCGAATTTTCGCGGCGTAGTAGGGTTGATCGGTGCGCTTGTCGACCAGGCGGTCGGCGGAAACGTGCATCACGCTGCCGTGGAACGGTGGCACACGGCGCTGATTGTAGGGCAGCAGGTTCACTTCCGCGCTCAGTCCGGGACGGACCACGTCGATGTCCTCAGGCCTGACGCGCGCAACCACGATGAGCCGGTCCTGCCGGGGGACCAGATCCATGAGAGGAGCGCCGGCGCCGATGACGCCGCCCGGGGTATGGATCCTCAGGTCGGTGACCACGCCGTCTTCCGGCGCCTTGACTGCCGTCCGCAAGAGCTGGTCGTCGGCTGACTGCAGCCGTTCGCGGATCTGAAAAATCTGGTTTTGCACCTCGCGCAGCGACTGCGCGATCTCGTTCTGGCGGTCATGCTCCAGCTTGAGGACAACCGCCTCGGACTCGTTGATGACCTGCCCGGCGCGCGATATCTGCGCGACAATCTCGCCCCGCCGGCCCTCGATGTCGGCGAGTTCCCGCTCGAGGTTGAGGAGGCGCGGACGCCGTTCGAGTCCCTTGCTGACGAGCGTGGCGACGGTGGCCGCCTCCTCGCGGACGATTTCGATGCGCCGAGTGGCAGCACTTTCCTGCGACCGGAGGCCCTCGATCTCCTTTTCGACCTGCGACCGCTTTTCCCGGGTGACGGCGGCTTGCGATTGAAAAACCTGCCTGCGCGTTTCGAAGATGCCCTGCTGGCCCGCAAGGACCGCCGAGACCTGTGGGCTCGCCCTCTGCGCCATCTCCAGTTCGGCCGGGAACGACACCGCACCTTCGCCGTGCTGTTCCGCGCGCAGCCGCGCTTCGCGCGCGGTCGCCTCCCACAACTGGCCGCGCAGGCTCTGAGCCTCGGCACGGGCCTTGGTGTCTTCCAGCGAGATGATGGTTTGCCCGGCATGGACGACGTCGCCGTCCGCGACCAGAATTTGCCTCACGATGCCGCCTTCGAGGTGCTGGATCGTCTTGCGGCTGGATTCGGATTCGACGGTGCCGGCAGCGATCGCGGCACTTTCGAGCGGGGCATAGGCCGACCATGCACCGAGGCCGATGACGAAGCCGCAGACCAGCAGGTTTCCGGTCCAGGTAACGCCGCGCAACCGGTCGCGGAGTTCCGGCGGCGCCGATCGCAGCCAGCGCGGGACCTGCCAGATCTCGGCGTGGACGAGGGCGATCTTCAGGCGCTCCCATCCGGGCCGGACCGAACGACGGTAGAAGCGTCTGGTACGGATCAAGGTGATACGGCGAAACCGGTTGCAGCGCGCAGGCACCGCCGAACGCAGCCACCGTGCAATCTCCCTGATATCGATGCGGGCGAATGGAATCTTCATGAGACGTGCTCGCGCGAAGCAACCTGGGGCCTTGCCAGGCATCTTTCGAAAACTTCCCTGCTGTCACCGAATGCGCTGACCGCACCGCCCTCCATGATGGCGAGCTTGTCCGTCGCGCCGAGGATTCCGATCCGGTGGGTGATGACGATCACTATGGTATCGGCGGCCTTCATCTGTTCGATGGCGTCGAACAGCATGCGTTCGCCCAGACTGTCGAGGCTGGAGTTCGGCTCGTCGAGCACCACGAGGTGCGGGTCGCCAAAGAACGCCCGCGCCAGGCCGAGGCGTTGGCGGAAGCCACGCGGCAGATGCGCGCCACCGCCGGTGACGGCCGTATCGTAGGCCTGCGGCAGCCGCATGATCGTCTCGTGCAGGCCGGCCAGCTTCGCGGCTGCGATGACCTGCTGCAGATCGGCGTCTTCCAGCCGCGCGATGATGTCCTTCAGGGTTTCGCCGACGAGATCGATATCCTGCGGCAGATATCCAAGGCGCGAGCCGCCGCCAGAATCCTGCAGCGCCAGAATGTCGGTGCCGTCGAGCAGTACCGAACCTGAGGCGGGGACGAAGATTCCCGTGAGAATCCTGCCGAGCGTTGATTTGCCGGAGCCCGATGGACCGATGATGCCCAGGCATTCGCCCGGCGCGAGGCTGAACGACACGTCCCTCAGCATCCAGTTTTGCGATCCCGGCGCAGCGACGCCGACATGGCTGACGATCAGACCGCCCTTCCCCTCGGGAAACGCGCTGACCTTCGCAACCGCGGTGACGGGGGCCATGACGCCGTTGAGCCGGCGGTAGGCGGCGAGCGCCATCGCGCATGCTTTCCAGCCGGCGACCGCCCCTTCGACCGGCGCGAGCGCGCGTCCGAACAACAACGTGGTGGCAAAGATGATGGCGGGACTTCTGTTCTGTTCGAGGACAAGCCAGGCGGCAGCGCCCATGACCAGCACCTGCGCCAGCGCCCGCGCCGGCTTTGCGATCAGCATCATCGTCTCGTGGCGGCGCTGGACCACCTCCTGCTCGCGCCGTGCATACTGTGCGGCCTGGCGGATCAGGCGCGCGGCGCCGTCGAGCATTCCCATCGCCCGGATCACCTGCAGGTTTCCGATCGCCGTGCCGAACCAGCCCTGGCTCCTCGACAGCGCGCCGGCCGACCGCGTCATCGGCGCTTCCGTGAGCCGGTCCTCGACAAGCCCGAGACCGAGCAGGAAAAGCACGCTGAGCACACCGATCACGCCGAGCAGGGGATGCACGAGGAATAGAACGCCGAGGAACAGCGGCGTCCAGAGCGCGTCGAACAAGGTCGAGCACGCCCCGGACTGGGCGAACTGGCGCAACATCCCGAGATCGCGATAGGCATCCGACGCCCGCGCCCGATCGGCATGGGCGCATTTGAGGCACGCGGAGAGCGTCGCCGGATGCAGTTCCTGTTCGAGCCACTCGCCCATCCGGCCCAGCGCGGCGCGGCGCAGCGCATCGAGCACGCCGCCGATCACGACGGTGAACGCGACGATGATGGTCAGCATCAGCAGCGTGTGGCCGCTGCGGCTCGACAGCACGCGATCGTAGATCTGCAGCAGATAGATCGAAGGCGCGAGCAGCAGGAGATTGTAGCTGCAGCTATAGGCAAAAACGAGGCCGAACGACCCCACGCAGGCCCGCAACGCCGACTGCAACGGCGTTTGCGGCGGCGTCATCGTCTGCAGCTGGAGCGGAGGCATCAGCATTGCGGTTTTGCCAAGGATCTGAAGCTTGGAAACGTCCGCGCCATCGTTCGCTGGCGGCGTGACGAATTGAGAACCGGCGGCATTTGCGCCGCCGGTCCACCCCTCATGCGTATCGGTCAGCTCAACAATGAATCGTCGATATGGAAGTACTTGGAGTCGTTGAAGGCGTCGTTCAGGTTGACGGATTCGATGCTGGCCTTGAAGTGGATGTCGCCACCTTCCGCCTTGTTGTGGTTGCCGCCGTCGCCGCCGACGCCGGCCATCACGGTCTGGCTCTGGTCTGCGGCGAGCCAGTTCTCCTGGTAGGCCTTGGTGTTGGCATCGACGTCGGACTTGTTGTGGCCGCTGTCAGACTTCTGGTCGCCGTTCGAATAGGCCTTGCCGCCCTCCGCCTTGGAGTACTTCTCGGCCTTGCCATTCGCGCCGCCGGCGTCCCAGTAGGCCTTCTGGCCAACATGATCGCCGTTCTTGACGTTGACGTCCGCGCCCTCGGCCTTGTTGGTCGGGTCGAACTTGATGCTCGGGTTGCTGACAATCATGCCCGAATTGTAGCCGTTTCCACCGTTGCCAGCTTCGTTGCCGCCGGTCGATGCCTTGAACATGATCGTATCGGAAGGAAATGATGCCTTGCCCATGTGAGTCTCCCTGATCTGGTTTGCACACTGTCGTCCCAATGTGGACGGCAGCGATCTTGGATTTCGCTACCGGATCGGTCTAGCCGCCAAAGGTGATGCCATCCGAAGCACGGTGTACGCCCGAAATGCTGGCGTCTCGCCGCGAGCGGATCCCCGCCGCGCCAAACACTGTTCAACGATGTCAGGTAAAGCTGAGAAGCACGCACCGGGAAGGCGCGTCAAAATCAAAACGTGCAGCGCCGTTTCAATTCGATCGGAACGAAAATGGCGTCAGGCAAGATGATCCAGCAGGTGAAGGTCCGACAACAGCTGCATGGCCAGGTCGCCGCCATACGCGGTGTTGCCGTGGCCGCCATCACCGCCGACGCCGGCGATCTGGGTGGCGCTCTGATCCAGCAGAACGTGGTTGCTCTGGGTGGCTTCGGCCGTCGAATTGTAGCCGGCCACGGCGATGTTGATCGGAGCGTAGATCGCGATATCAATGTCGACGAGGCTGCCTGCGAAATGGCCATTGCCGCCATTGCCGGCGCCGTTGTGGCCGGTCGCGATCGTGTCGGAGCCAATCAGGTCGAAGATGGAGGAGAATATGTCGGCGCCTCCGCCGGTCGCGGCGTTGCCGTTTCCACCGTCGCCGCCGACGCCGGCCATCTGATGCGCGGATTGATCGATCGTCACGTCGTTGGTCTGCCCGGCGTACGCCGTCGAGTTATATCCGGCCACCGCGATGTTGATCGGGTAGTAGAACGCGAACGTCGCGTGCACGATGCCGCCATAGGCCTGTCCGTCGCCGCCATTGCCGGCGCTGTTGTCGCCGGTGCCGGCCGCGACAGGGAAGACGCCAGGGACAGGTCCGAACGCGTTGACGTCTCCGCCCGATGCGGCATTGCCGTTGCCGCCATCGCCGCCAATTCCCGCCATCTGCGTCGCGGATTGATCGAAATGGACGACGTTCGTCTGGTGCGCATCGGCGGTCGAATTGGCGCCGGCCACGGCGACGTTGACCGGGGCATAGACCACGACGGGCGCATGCACCATCGAACCGGAAAAAGTGCCGTCGCCGCCATTGCCGGCGCTGTTGTCGCCGCTACTGAGCCCGCCATGGGCGAGCCCGAACGCACCAGGTATGGGCGCGAAGGCGCTGACGTTTCCGCCCGATGCGGCATTGCCGTTGCCGCCATCGCCGCCAACGCCCGCGATCTGGGTCGCGGATTGATCGAGGTAGACGACGTTGGTCTGATAGGCACCCGTTGCGGAATGATAGCCGGCCTGGGCCACGTTGAGCGGCTCGAACGAAGCATGGCTGGAGTGGATCATGCTCCCGGAAAAATGGCCATTGCCGCCATTGCCGGCGCTGTTATGTCCGGTGTCGGCCGCAAAACCTTGCCACGCATTTCCGGAAGGCAGCCACGCGCCTGGCGCGTTATGTCCGGACATGTTCTTGTGGTCGAGCCAGACTCCGGGAACGGGGTGGTCCAACGCATTCCAATAATTCATGGCTGTTGCCCCACCGAAATCGCTCGCGCCCGACTGGACGGACGCCTCCCGCATGCAGGGAATGTCGCCCCGGCCGGCCAAAAAGCCGAGTCGTCAATTCAGGTCACAAACCTTCGGAGGGGTGGACATGATATCGGCTACACCCGTTCGGGTGGGGCGCGACCTTTCAGGGAATGTTGTCTTTGCGGCTGTCGCCGATGCCATACGGCTTGTTGAGGAAGTAGCTGCGATTACCCAGCGCCGCTTCCGCATATTGATCGATCGCGACGATGATCGCCTGGACGTGCATGTGGCACCACCCTTCCCGTGTGGCCCTGATGCGGACCTCCGCCAGGGCCTTTATCCATGGCGGGTTGTCCGCGTCGCGGTCGTACCATTTGAGCGGTGCTGACATCGCTGCTCCCTGTTGATGAAGTCATCGAGCTCCGCCCGCTTGCGCGAGAGCAGGAGCTGCGCCCGCGCGCTGTCGAGGCCGGCTTGATTGAGCTGGTGCGCAACCGCCTCCAGTTCGGCGATCTGCCGGCGCAGCGCCCGGACCGGATCATCGCTCACGGCGTTCGGGCGCCCCGTTCGAGCGCCTCCGGCTCGCGGCGCGGCAATCCATCGTCAGCCGTTCGTCGACATTGAGCAGCCGCTCTTCTCCGCCGAGCCGGTTACGCTCCGCGATGAGACCGAGCATCACCACCCGCATCGCCATCACG
>DAIMKE010000248.1:0-7644 GCA_036721875.1 Bradyrhizobium sp.
GCCATCAATATTGGCGTTTCCGATAAAGCACTCGGCGTAGTCACCAAATCGCGCACGCCAGCCTGCCGCGCGAGCTAGCGTTCGATCGTCTTTTTCAGAGATCTTATCATCGACGCCAACTCTTGCATGTGCTTCTCCAGGAGAACTAGCTCTTCTGCTAATCTCAAATCGTCCAAGCCAACCATTGAGAGCACTGATTCTATCACCTCATCCGAATGCTGCATCAACCCGATCAGGTGGGCGCCACATGGGCCATACCGACCTGATACCCAGTTCTTTACAGTGCGTTCGTTCGCACCGGTCCAACCTGCCACTGTTTTGATCCGAATCGTTCCACCTCGCAACATCTTCTCCAAGGCTAGTGCAATTTCGGCAGCAAACTTGACCTGATGAGGTGGCCTTCCACCGCTTCCGTCCGATCCGCTACGGCGTCGGTATCGCGGAAAGAAATTGCCCTTTTTTGTAAACGACATTCCGTCCTCCTGTTCGCTACGATCAGGCGGGTATTACTGTCTCGGGGAAGGCAGGTCGTCTGGCTGTTGGATAAAGGTGCCGATTGAAAAGGCAGGCCAAGAGCTCCAGGAGCGGCTTAAATCGCTCGGATGTGCCTTCTCGGGCGGCAGCGTATGTTCGGATGTCTACTGATCTTCAACAGTATTCAACTGAAAATCAGCTCGACAAGATCAAGCGCTACGCCGATCAGCGCGGCTTGGAGATCGTCAGAGTTTTTGAAGATGCTGGTCGCAGCGGCCTAACGCTTACCGACCGAGATGGCTTGCAAGACCTGATGAGAGTGGTGCAGTCCGGGACAGCCAATTTCGAGGCGATTCTGGTCTATGACGTCAGTCGCTGGGGGCGCTTCCAGGATGCTGACGAAGGGGCCTATCATGAGCACCTATGCTCGCGGGCCGGTATCCGAGTCCACTATTGCGGCGAGCAGTTTGATAACGATGGCAGCATCGGCTCAATCCTCCTGAAAAATGTAAAGAGAGTTATGGCTGGAGAATACAGCCGTGAACTTTCGGTAAAAGTCTTTGCCGGTCAATGCCGCTTGGTGGAACTCGGCTTCAGGCAGGGCGGACCAGCCGGCTATGGCCTTCGAAGGCAGCTGATCGACGAACGTCGTCAACCAAAAGCGGAGCTACGGCGCGGCGAGAGAAAGAGCCTTCAAACAGACCGAGTGGTATTAGGCCTCGGACCGCAAGACGAGATCGACCACGTTCGTAGAATATACACGATGTTCGTAGACGACGGTCTTTCCGAACAAGAGATTGCGTCACGCTTGAACAATGAAGGGATCCTCACAGACTTCGATAGGAAATGGTCTCGATCATCGGTGCATCAAATCCTCACCAACGAGAAATACATTGGGAACAACGTTTTCAACCGCGTTTCCTTCAAGCTCAAGCAAAAGCGAATCGTAAACAATCGTGAAAGCTGGGTCCGAGCGGAAGGTGTCTATCCATCGATAATTGAGCGAGCGCTTTTTGATCGAGCCAGATCGATAATCGATGCTCGCAGCAACCACTACTCCGACGAAGAACTACTGTCATTCCTGCGGACAATTCTGCAGGAAGAGGGCTCTCTATCGGGACTAGTTATAGATGAGCGATCAGACATGCCCTCGTCGAGCGCTTATCGATATCGCTTCGGAAGTTTAATCCGGGCATACAGCCTGATCGGCTACGAGCCCGATCGAGACTACCGCTACATCGAGATAAATCGAAGTATACGGGCAGCCTATCCGGAGGTGTTGGACAATATTGTCGCCGGATTCGAGGCGGCTGGCGGCGATGTTACGCGCGACGAACACACTCAGCTTCTAACAATAAACGGAGAGTTTACAGCGGCCATCGTAATCGCCCGTGCATTGACCACAACGAGCGGATCTCTTCGTTGGCGCATTCGGCTGGATACAGGCCTCATTCCAGACTTGACCGTGGCGGTTCGCCTCGATGGCTCGAATTCAAGGCCTTTGGACTACTACGTGTTCCCTGGCCTTGACTTGAATGTGCCCCTCATAAAGCTCGCGGAAGATAATTCGCTCTCACTGGACGCCTATCGCTTTAGCTCATTGGATTTTCTCTTTTCGCTCGCTGGTCGGTCCCTTTTTGGAGAAGCAGCATGAACGGATTGGTCAACGCCCAAAGACACCTCAAGATGATCCCGATTAAGACGATCCGGATTCTGAACCCGCGGGTCCGAAATCGGCGAAATTTCAACGAGATCGTAGAAAGCATAGCGCAAGTCGGCCTGAAACGACCCATTACAGTCAGTCCTCGGCACTCGGATGTTGACGAATTTGAATACGATCTTGTGTGCGGTCAGGGCCGTATTGAAGCGTTCGTTCAGCTCGGCCAAAGTGAAATTCCGGCCATGATCATTGATGCGGAAGAGAGCGATTGCTTGGTGATGAGCTTGGTCGAAAATTGCGCACGCCGCCACCACCGCGCCATCGACTTACTGGAGGACATCAACACGTTGCGCGGACGAGGCTACAACGATCGCGAAATCGCCGAAAAGATCGGCGTGAGCCTCGACTACGTTCGAATGATTAGCACACTCCTCGCTGACGGCGAGGAACGCCTTGTCAACGCCGTGGAAGCCGGCATCCTCCCTCTCAATATGGCCATCGAAATCGCAAAGTCAGACGACGCAGATGTGCAGCGCGCACTTACCCAGGCGTATTCTGAAAAGAAACTGAGAGGCAAGAAGCTCGTTGCAGTCCGTCGGTTGCTTGATCAACGGCAGCGACGGGGCAAGCACTTGCACAGCCAGAGCTACGGAAGGCGTGACGCGGCGAAAAGGCCGCTCACAAGCGAGGCAATGATCCGGATTTATCGGCGAGAAGCTGATCGCCAGCGGCTTCTAGTCAAAAAAGCAGAGGTAACGCAGAGCCGCCTCTTATTTGTAGTGGAAGCGATTCGAGCGCTGCGCAAGGACAAGGATTTTACCCGGCTACTTCAGGCTGAGGATCTGGCTTCGATGCCGACATTCTTGGAAGAGAGACTAGCCGCGAGAATGGCGCCATGAACCGCTATGTAAGTCCTGACGCGCTAACCGAAGTTATCCAGGCATTTAGTTCGGATACCCTAGTCTTAGCGATCAGCTCGATTCTCCCAGTGCGCCCAATTGGGAAACCGGTAAAAGCGAGCCACAAGTATCGCCAGATTGCGTGTTCAATTGAAGAGATCGGAATTGTCGAGCCACCGGTTGTTTGCCGAGATAAGCAGACGCGAGGAACTTATCTACTGTTGGACGGCCACCTTCGGATCGAGGTTCTAAAAGATCTAGGCCAGACTCAGGTCGAGTGCCTAGTTTCAACTGACGATGAGGCGTTCACTTACAATAAGCGAGTAAGTCGACTATCCGCGATTCAAGAGCAGAGAATGATTGCCAAAGCGATCGAGCGCAACGTCCCGAAAGAAAAGATTGCGAAGGCGCTCAATATCAACGTTCGTAGTCTCATTCGAAAGGCAACTCTAGTCGATGGCATCTGCGAAGAAGTTGTAAGTTTGCTTAAAGATAAGATGTGCCCGATGGCGGTATTTGACGTGCTTAGAAAAATGATCCCTATCCGACAAATCGAGGCTGCTGAACTTCTGATCAACGCGAATAATTACTCAGTGGGCTACGCATCAGCAATACTTGCTGGAACTGCTCAAGCACAGCTCGTCGACCCGTCTACGCCCAAGCGGCTGAAGGGCATGACCGCAGAAGCAATAGCGCGCATGGAGAGCGAGCTTACGAAACTTCAGCAGGCGATAACGTCCATCCAAGACTCATACGGACAGGACCACCTACATCTGACTGTAGTTAAAGGTTATCTGTCAAAGCTCGTTGGAAATACGAAGATCGCCAGATACCTCGAGAAACACCAGCCCGATTTTTTGAGCGAGTTTCGAACTATTGTTCAGATGACGTCGTCGATTGGGCCTGATTAATGCGTCGCTGAGGTGGGGACCCGGACCCGTAAGCGCGGGGACCACAGGAGAAGCCGCACTATGGGGCGGATCAATTGTGGCGATGGGGATGGCGGCGAACCCGCTCGGAGCCCATTAGGCCGGCGAGCTTTCGCAGGCCAAATTCCAAAGGATGGCATCGGGTCAGACGTGCCTCGGCTCTGGAAGGCTTCTGGCACGCCTGCTCTGGTGTCATCAAATGGACCAGGGCCTTGACGGTGCAACGCTCTGTTCTCGGATTTCCCTTTAGAATCAGAGCTAACTTGCTTCGAAACAACGTCGGAGTCACATTCCGTCACAATAGCGGCGCAAACTAGGGACCGTCGTCGGAGAGCATGGCGGCGAGAATGTCTTATGTCAGGCCGTGTCTTGACGTGACGACCCGCTCAGCCATTCGTTTAATTTCGACCATCGCCTGCGCCCAGAGACGTTCCGCACAGCGATAGCGACAGCCTTCTTCTGACCGACAAGCACGACCAGCTTCTTGCCGCGGGTGACCCCGGTATAAAGCAGATTTCGCTGCAACATGGCGTAGTGCTGGGTCGTGACCGGAATCACAACGGCGGGATATTCTGAGCCTTGACTCTTGTGGATCGTCGCTGCGTAGGCGGGCACCAGTGTGTCGAGTTCGCCAAAGGCGTAAGTAACCGCGCGACCGTCAAAGGTGGCTAAAAGCTCGCCGCCGTCGAGATCGACCTCGTCAATATAGCCGATGTCGCCATTGTAGACCTCTTTGTCGTAGTCGTTCTGGATTTGCATGACCTTGTCACCAGGCGCGAAGGTCCATCCAAAGCGCTCGACCTTTTTCTCGCCCGCTGGATTCAATGCCGCTTGCAGCTCAATATTGAGCGAGCGGGCCCCCACACCGCCTCTATTCATTGGGCACAGGACCTGAATGTCACGGATGGCATCAAAACCGAAGCGCGCGGGGATCCGGGTCTTCACCAGCTCGACGATGCGATGCACCGCGATCTCCGGCTCTTCCGCTTGGACGAAATAGAAATCGCTATGGCTTCCGGGCGGGCTGAGATCCGGAATGATGCCTTGGTTGACGCGATGGGCGGTGGTGATGATGCGGCTTTGCGCAGCCTGCCGGAACACCTCGGTCAATCGCACTACTGGGATGGAGCGAGACGATATTATGTCCGCCAGCACCTGGCCCGGCCCTACGGAGGGAAGTTGGTCAATATCGCCAACAATCAAAAGAGCTGCGGTGGCAGGCACAGCCTTCATGAGCGCCTGCATCAGCATGACATCCACCATGGAGGCTTCGTCGATCACCAGCAGGTCGCAATCGAGAGGATTGTCATCACCACGCTTGAACCCGCCCGTCTTTGGGTCGACTTCAAGCAGCCGATGGATGGTTTTGGCTTCAAATCCGGTCGCCTCGGTCATACGTTTGGCGGCGCGGCCGGTTGGCGCGCAGAGGAGAAGCTCCACGCCTTTCGCTGCGAGAATGCGCAAAATACCTTTGACAATGGTGGTCTTGCCGACGCCCGGTCCTCCGGTCATCACGAGGGTCTTCGACATAAGCGCGAGCCTAATGGCATCTACCTGGCTTTCGGCCAGAGCAAGTCCGATCCGTTTTTCGACCCACGGCAAGGCCTTGTCTGAATCAATGCCCGCCCAGGGGAGGTTACCGTTGGCAAGTTTAGCCAAGCGCTCTGCAATGACCCGCTCGGCCCGATGCAGACCTGCCAGAAATATACAGCGCGTTTCGCCGACACTATCGGCAACGACAGTGCCTTCCGATGTTTCGAGATCAAGTGCCGTCCGAACGAGGTCTATCGGAACCTCGAGCAGTTTCTCGGCCAGCGGCATCAGGTCGTCCATCGGCAAGCCACAGTTTCCCTCGTCCATTGCCTCGGTGAGGGCGAACGAGATGCCAGCCCTAATCCGGATCATGGCTGTCTTCTCGATCCCGAGCTTCATGGCAATCGCGTCGGCGGTCTTGAATCCTATGCCCCGAATATCCCGAGCGAGACGATAAGGGTTCTCGGACATGACCTGCACGGCATCGGCACCGTAGGTCTTGAAAATCCGCACCGCACGCGCCGTGCCGACGCCATTACTGTGCAGGAAGACCATGATTTCCCGAATGATCTTCTGTTCGGCCCAGGCGGCGGTAATGCGGCTGGCTCGAACAGCGCCGATGCCCGCCACCTCACGCAAGCGCTCGGGCTCGGCTTCGATCGTGTCGAACACTTTCTCGCCGAAAGCACGCAGCAGCTTCTTGGCGTAGACAGGTCCAATGCCTCGTATCATGCCAGAGCCGAGGTATTTCTCGATGCCGTCAAGCGACGTCGGCTCCGAAGTCTTCAGAAACTTCGCCTTGAATTGCTGGCCGTGCGTGCGATCGTTGATCCATTCGCCGGATGCCGTGGCCCACTCGCCGGCAGATATGACTGCCGCATGCCCGATCACCGTGACCAGTTCCCGGTGCCCACGTGCCTTGATCCGCAGGACACAAAAGCCGCTTTCCTCGTTGTGGAACGTCACGCGCTCGACCGCGCCCGCCAGAACTTCCTGCGTCATTGGCTGAGGCTGAGGCTTCATCGATATTGCTTCACTGGCCCGGTGCTGCAATCGGGTTAATAGAGCTATCACGACCGCAGCAAGCGATCCAAGGTGCATATGGCCAAGAGCACCTGCACTTAACCGCCGTCTAAGGCTACCTTGCCAAGGTAGACGAGGGTCAGACGGCAGCCTTCTCGATGCGAACACGGGCATGGCCTTTCGACTTGCCCGATCGATGGCTTCGAGCACCCCGCACTGCGTATCTCCTCAAGACGATCAAAGCTTTCACTGCAGCCATAGACTTCGCTCAACCTCACCTTTCGAGCGACGGAGCGTTCTACGTGACGTTCGACGTCGATCACAGATCTCGGCCACGCACTCAATTTTGTGGACTGCCCGTAGGGCGATTGACGATTAGTGCAATCGAAAGACGCCATCAACGGCGCGCAGTTCGGCAGGCTTAATCAGTTTGGAGTGCGCGACGGTGACCGCAAACAACGGACCTTCAAGCTTTGTTTCCCAGAATGCGAGGAAATCCTTCAACGCCGGGAAATTCGGAAACAGGTCGTAGTCTTGCCAGACGTAGGTTTGAAGCAACCAGTGACGATCCGGGCGGCGATAAACGATTTCCGCTGTTGTCAATCCGTAGCCTAAGACCTGCTTCCGGAAATCCTTGGAAACCGCATCTTTCTCAACCATGCTAACCTCCAGCCCAACTGAAACAGTCGCATGATTCTCAATTCGCCAAAATCGAAACCGTTCAATAGGCGATAGTAATCAACGTGCTAGCAGCATGTTACTTGGCCTGCTAGTAATCGCCGCAAGCGCTCCTCCTGATAATGGAGTGCAAACATCGCGGGCCGAAGCTCTTGCGCCCCAGCGTCCCGGGCTTATGTGAACAGTGGCTAGCACTCGCGCATTGCGACTGCCAATCCAGAAATAATCACAATAGCCAAGGAGGATCGCATGAAATTCCGTCCGCTTCACGACCGCGTCGTGGTCAAGCGCATCGATGCCGAAGACAAAACCGCAGGCGGCATCATCATTCCCGACAGTGCCAAGGAAAAGCCCTCTCAGGGCGAAATCACCGCCGTCGGCCCAGGTGGCCGTGACGAAGCCGGCAAGCTGATCCCGATCGACCTCAAGGTCGGCGACCGCGTGCTGT
>DAIMKE010000249.1:0-7628 GCA_036721875.1 Bradyrhizobium sp.
GCGCTCCATCGTCGCCGCGCCAATGGACGGTCGCGAACTTGGGCGCGAAATCCGGCGCCTGCGCCCGCCGCTTCGCGAAATCACTTTTGTCGGCATGATGTTCAACGCCAGTCAGGAAGTGCAGCATTTCTTTCGCGCGACCCGGTCTCTGACCAGCGCCCTCTACGTCGCGCGGCGGCTGGCCGTCCATGGCTGGGAAATGTTGCGCCATGGCCGGGCGATGCGGCTGACCAACGGCAATGCCCTGGCCGCACGCCTTTTCGCCAGCGCGCTGGATCTCGGGGTTCAGATACGCACGGGCACCGGGCTGGTTGAACTGATCGAACGGGGCGGGCGCGCTGTCGGCGTCCTGACCGATGGTGGCGAACGCCTTTTCGCCCGCCATGCCGTCGTCCTGGCTGCGGGCGGCTTCCCGCGCGGCATCGCGCGGCAACAGCGCCTGTTTCCGCATGTGGCGGCGGGCGGGCAGCATTTGTCGCCCGCGCCGGACAGCAACCAGGGCGATACGTTGACGGCCGGCGAGTCGATCGGCGCGCGGGTTCGCGATGACCTGCCCAACGCGGCCGCCTGGATCCCGGTCTCTGCCGTGCCCCGCGGCAAGGGGCCGCCCGGCGTCTTTCCGCACCTGATCGACCGGTACAAGCCCGGCATCATCGCGGTCGATCCGTGGGGCCGCCGTTTCGTGAACGAGGCGAACAGCTATCACGATTTCGGACAGGCAATGCTGGAGCGTTGCCGCCGGGACGGGCGCGTCTATGCCTGGCTGATCGCCGATCACCGTGCGTTGCGCCGCTATGGTCTGGGCATCGTCAAGCCTTTCCCGGTGCCCTATGGCGGCTGGATCCGTTCCGGCTATCTGAGGCGGGGCCGCACGGTTGCCGAGCTGGCGCGGGCGATCGCGTGCGAGCCCGCATCGCTGGACGCCACGCTGACCAGCTTCAACCTCGACGCGGCGAAGGGCGAGGACACTCAATACGGCAAGGGATCGACGCCCTATAACCGCTATCTGGGCGATCCTGGGCATCTGCCCAATGCCTGTATTGCGCCGCTCGATCAGGCGCCCTTCTTCGCGGTGAAGCTCGAGATGGGCGATCTCGGCACCTTTGCCGGCCTTGCCACCGATGCGCGGGCGCGGGTGCTGAATGCGGCCGGCGCCCCGATCCCCGGCCTCTATGCGATCGGCAATGACGCGGCCAGCGTGATGGGCGGCGCCTATCCCGGCGGCGGCATCACCCTGGGCCCGGCCATGACCTTTGGCTACATCGCCGCCCGCACGATCGCCAGCGACGCGGGGCTGGAAAACTAGACCGGGTTGGGGCAATCCGGTCACCCCGGCTTTTACAACTACAAGGTAGCGCAAGGTCCATGCCCGCCACGAAAAGCGACATCATCTTCAAATCGACGGACCGACCTTCGCGCGAAAAGGGTCGTGAAACCCGCGAAATGCTGCGGCACGCTGCAATTACGCTGTTCGCCAAACATGGCTATCAGAATGTCAGCCTGAGGATGCTGGCCCAGCATATCGGGATCCAGGCCGGCTCGATTTACAATCACATCACCAACAAGCAGGAATTCCTGTTCCTTCTGCTGCGTTCCATCATGGAAGATCTGCAAGCGGAGGTGCAGTCGGCTGTCGATCGGGCACAGACCGCCCCGGAGCGGCTGGATGCGTTCATCCGCACCCATGTCCATTTTCATGCGATCAACAAGGAAGCCGTTTTCATCGGCAATATGGAGCTGCGGAACCTGGAGCCGGAACATCTCGACCAGATCCTCGACATGCGCCGCGCCTATGAAGCGCGGTTCAGCGACGCCTTGCTCGATGCCGCCCGCCATCACGGCATCGGCATCGATGACGTCCGGTTCATGACCCGCGCGGCTTTTTCAATGATGAACGGAGTCGCCAGCTGGTACAGCCGCAAGGGGCCGATGAAGAGCGATGCCGTTGCGCAGGGTTTTGTCGACCTGATCCATCGAATGGCCGGCATCCCCCAGGAATCCTGAGCCTTTTCAGCTTCCTACTCCGGGAGACCAAAAACTATACGAACGTTTGTAAGCCTATTGCGGCCGCATTGCGCTTGCTTTATAAACTAACGAACGTTCATATTATGCGACGGATCGGCAGGATAGCCGACCGTGCACGAGAGAGGGGAAGTCCATGAACAAGAGCGTGATCCGTTCGCTGCATCAATGCGCCGCGATACCTGCGTTGATGGTCGCCGGGATCGGCACCGCACAGGCACAGGATGCGACGGCAGACGCCGAGCAGACGACGGAAGCGAGTGCGCAGGATGGCCTCGGTGACATCATCGTCACCGCCCAGCGCCGGTCCGAAAGCCTTCAGGACGTTCCCATCTCGATCACCGCGTTCGGCACCGAGACCCTGCAAACGCGTGGCATCACCAGCGTCAGCGATCTGGCCCGCGTCGTCCCGGGGTTCCAGGCAGCGGAATCAGGCCTCAATACACCGATCTACACGCTGCGCGGCATCGGCTTCAACGAATCCAGCCTGTCGGCGACAAGCACGGTAAGCATCTATGTCGATGAGGTCGCCATCCCCTTTCCCGCGATGACGCTGGGCGCGACGCTCGACCTCGAGCGGGTCGAGGTCGTGAAGGGGCCGCAGGGCACGCTCTATGGGCAGAATACGACTGGCGGTGCGATCAACTATATCGCCGCCAAGCCGACCGACATGGTCGAGGGCGGCGTCACCTTCGGCTTCGGGCGCTTCAACGCCGTGGAAACGGCGGGCTACCTCAGTGGGCCGATCACCGACACCCTCAAGGCGCGGCTGGCCGTGCGCACCGACAATGCCGATGACTGGCAGCGCAGCCAGCTGCGCCCCGGCGACGGCGCGGGCCAGGTCAATCGCCAGAGTGGTCGCCTGACCCTCGAATGGGGACCTGCGCCGACGCTGCGCACCACCCTCGTGATGAGCGGCTGGCGCGACCGCAGCGACACTCAGGTGCCGCAGATCCGTCAGATCGACCCCGTGTTTCCCGAGGCGGTCAATCCCGATCTTGCCGCATATCCGATCGCACCGGAGGGCGATGTGCGCGCCGCCGACTGGGATGAGGGATCTGACTTCGCGCGCGACAACTGGTTCTGGCAGGCCTCTGGCCGCGTCGACTGGGATCTCAGCTCGGATATCACCTTGTCGTCGATTACCGCCTATGCGCGGTTCAAGGATGAGAGCTTCAACGAATATGACGGCACGCCCGTCACCGTGTTCGATTTCACCACGTTCGGCCGGATCAATTCCTTTCAGCAGGAGCTCCGCCTGACTGGCTCGTTCGAAGGGCTGGCCGACTGGGTGGTCGGTGGCAATTACGCCCGCTCGACCGTCTATGCCGAACAGACTTATCGCACCGGCCAGACCAGCGCCAACCGCATCTCCGGCGTGCAGTCGGCGGAAAATTTCACCGACCAGACACTCAAGTCCTTTGCCGCTTTCGCCTCGATCGACTGGCAGCTGACCGACAAGCTGACCCTGACCACGGCGGCGCGCTACACCGATTTCAAGGTCGATTTCCGCGGCTGCAGCGGCGACACGGGCGACAATACGCTGAGCCCGATCATCCAATTCGTCAGCGGTCTGATCCGTACCGGCGCGGGCCTGGCCCCGCTGCCCGCTAGCCAGTTCCAGCCGGGCCTGCTCAGCAACGGCAACTGCACAACCTTTGTCGATCCGCGCGGCGACGTCAGCCTGACCGCCACGCCGGGCCTCAGCGTCAACACGCTGGCGGAGGACAACGTGTCCTGGCGCGTCGCGCTCAACTACAAGCCGGTCGACGATCTTCTCTTCTACGTGTCCGCAAGCCAGGGCTATAAATCGGGCAGCTTCCCCAATGTCGCCGCCACCGGTTTCCGCCAATATGAACCGGCGACCCAGGAAAAGCTGATCGCCTATGAAGCGGGCGTAAAGGCGAGTTTCGGCCGCACGGCGCAGGCGAATGCCGCGGTGTTCTACTATGACTATACCGACAAGCAGCTGCGCGGGACGTTCCTGGACGAGGTGTTCGGCCCGCTGAGCCTTCTGATTAACATCCCAAAATCGCATATCGTCGGGTTCGAGGTGGATACGACCGTGATCCCGACGCCGGGTCTGAAGCTGACCGGCGCTGCCGCATATCTCGACACGCGCATCGACGAATATGTCGGCTTGGACGTCAACGGCGTGTTGACGGATTACGAGGGCGGCGTGCTCAGCTTCGCGCCGAAATGGTCGCTCGATTTCGACGGGCAATATGACTGGGATGTCGGCAATCTGGGCTTTTTTGTCGGGGGCAGCTGGTCCTACCGCGCGACCGCGTCGGCGGTGTTCGGAGAGGACCCGCGGCTTGACCTGCCCTCGTACGACCTGCTCGGATTGCGCGCCGGCTTTGGTGACGAAGCGGCGGGATGGCGGCTCACCTTCTGGGGCGAGAATGTCACCAACGGCTATTACTTCAACAATGTCCTGCCGCAGTTCGACACGATCAAGGCCTATGTCGGCCGTCCGGCCACCTATGGCGTGCGGCTGAACTACGATTTCTGATATCCTCCCTGGCGTCCGGGCCCTGTGCCCGGACGTGCCTTGTCGGTGAGCTGCCCCATGTCGCTGCTGTTCGATCTTCCTGTCGCTTCGGTCGCGGTGGCGGGCGATGTCCGGCGCTTTCCGGTTCGCCGCATCTTTTGCGTCGGGCGCAACTATGCCGCGCACGCGCGGGAAATGGGCATGGACCCGGTCAAGGATCCTCCATTCTTCTTCACCAAGCCGGCGGATGCCGTGGTCGATGACGGCGCGTCCATTTCCTATCCGCCGCTGACCAGCAACCTGCACTACGAAGCCGAGCTGGTCGTCGCCATCGGCGCAGCCGCCCGGGACATCGCGGCCGATTCGGTGGAGGATGTGATCTTCGGCTATGCCGCCGGGATCGATCTCACCCGCCGCGACCTCCAGCTCCAGGCGCGCGACATGGGCCGCCCCTGGGACTGGGGCAAGGCGTTTGATCACTCCGCCCCCTGTGGCCCGATCCTTCAGGCCAGCCGCATGGGCGGGGTGCCGGATGCGGGCAACATTCACCTGTCGGTCAACGGAGAGACGCGGCAGTCTGCCGATCTTGCCGACATGATCTGGGGCGTGCGAGACATTGTGTCGCTGATCTCGCACGGGGTGGCGCTGAGCGCTGGCGACCTGATCTTCACCGGCACGCCGGAGGGAGTCGGGCCGCTGGTGCCCGGCGATCACGTCGTTTGCACCGTCGACGGCATTGGCACGGTCGCGATCGATATCGGCCCGGCCGCGGGAGGAAGAGCATGAAGCGAAAGCTCGCCGTCATCGGCGCGTCCGGCCTGATCGGCCAATCTTGCATCGCCCATTTCGCGGCCCAGCCGGATACAGAGGTGATCGGCGTGTCGCGTCGCGCGCCGTTCCACCTGCACGGCGCCCAGTTTGTCGCCACCGACCTGCGCGATCCCAAATCGGTCGCGGCGGCGGCGGATGCGCTGAAGGGCGTGACCCACCTTGTCTATGCGGCGCTCTATGAGGCGCCCAGCCTCGTCGCGGGCTGGTCGGATCAGGAGCAGATCCGCGTCAATGCGGAGATGCTTCGCAACCTGATGGAGATCGGCATCACCGATCATGCGGCCCTCGCCCATGTCACACTGCTCCAGGGGACAAAGGCGTATGGCGTTCATATCCGCCCGATGGTGCTGCCCGCGCGCGAGAACCGCTCGGAAATGCGCGAGCACCCCAATTTCTATTGGGAGCAGCAGGATTATCTGACCGAGCTCGCCGGGATGCACGGCTGGCACTTCACCGTGCTGCGGCCGCAATTCGTGTTCGGCCATTCGCTGGGCGCGCCGATGAACCTGATCCCGGCGCTCGGCGTCTATGCCGCGATCCTCAAGGCGCGGGGCGAGCCGCTTCATTATCCCGGCGGTCCCATGGGCATATTGGAGGCGGTGGACGCCGACCTGATCGCCGAGGCGATCGACTGGTCGCATGGTGCGGAAACGGCCCGGAACGCGGTCTTCAACATCACCAATGGCGACATCTTCCTGTGGAAGAACATCTGGCCCGCGCTGGCTCGCTCGCTCGGCATGGAACCGGGCGAGGACCGGGCGATGGAGCTGGCAACCGCCATGCCTGCTGCTGCGTCCGAATGGGATGCGATCCGCGAGCGCCACGGCCTGGCCGCGCCGGATATCGGCAAGTTCGTCGGCTCCTCTTTCCAATATGCCGATTTCGCGCTCGGCTATGGACGCACGGTCGCATGGGAGGACTCGATTGTCTCGACGGTGAAACTGCGCCGCGCCGGATTCAGCGGCGCGATTGATACCGAGGAGATGTTCGACAAATGGTTCTCGCGCCTGCGTGCCGATCGGCTGCTGCCACCAATCGACTGACTCCGGAAAGCATGACGACGAAGTCGCGGATAATGTCCCGCGCGCGCTTGAGGATAATGTCTAGCCGCGGGTGGGGTCGGACGGGCCGGGGATAACCCGTTCGGCCAGCGTCTTTCGAGCTGCACGGCGCACTCAACAGAAAAGTGGAGCAGGTTCTGGACGACAATGGTCGAAAGCGGACGTTTGCTTAGCTGACTGAAACCGCCCGGCCGGGCCATGCCAGCCATGAAATGACGGCCCATGGTTTGCGCGCGATGATATCAAGGCTGGTGAAGGAAAGCGGAAAGTGGCCCCCCGGACGCGCACGATCGCGCGAAGGAACGGGTGCAGCGCGACTCACCCGCCCTTGCCACCACCGACCTCACGGTGTCGGAACGGCGCTTCCCGGCGTGATGACGATGTCGTTGTTGGTGAGCGCGGTGCCAGGGATCAGCGTGGCGATGATCTGTGCCGCTCCCGAACTGGTGCCGTCCGCGTCGTAGAACAGGCGACCGGTCGCCTGATCGTACAGGAGCTGCGGACCCGCAGCGGTGGCGGCGACGCCCAGCACGAACTGCGCAGCGGTGATCGTCGCGCCGGTAAAGCCGGTGAAGGTACCCGCGCTCAGCGAGATCCGGTCGCCCTGCGCTGCGCTGAAGTCGGCGATCACGTCGGCATTGCCTGCACCCACGTCGGCAAAGTGGAAGGTGTCCGCGCCGCCCAGCCCGGTCAGCGTATCTACCCCAGCGCCACCCGCCAGCACGTTGCGCCCGAAATTGCCGCTGATGCCGTTGTTCCCGGCATTGCCCTGCAGCACCAGATTGTCGAGCGCGCGCGCGTCGGCGGCAATCAGATTTTCGATGTTTGCGCCGAACAGACCCAGATTGAAATTGCTGCTGGTGAACACCGTGTCCGTGCCGGCATTCGCGAACTCCTCGGCGCGGTCGTCGGCAGAATAGACCCGATAAATGTCGTCACCAGCGCCGCCGCGCAACGTGTCGCCTAGGCCGGCCGGGGCACCGCCGCCGTCGAGGATATTGTTGCCGTTGTTCCCGATGATGAGTTGCGCGCCCGAATTGCCGATCAGATAGACGTCGCCGGTCGCCGCATCTGCCCGCAGATCATCGATCGCGACGTTTTCGGCCAACGCATAGCCGCCGATCGTGCCTTCGAAGACGACAAGGTCGAAGGTCTGCGTGAAGCCGTTGGGTGCCAATCCGGTTTCGATGATGACATCGTCCGCGCTGTCGACGCGATAG
>DAIMKE010000250.1:0-7627 GCA_036721875.1 Bradyrhizobium sp.
GTCGATGACCATGGGCCGCACCCGCGCCGACGGCCCGAATTTCTTCGCGGTGTTCCGCGACCTGTCGCAGGCGAAGCTGACCGAGAGCGAACTGCGCGAGGCACGGCGGCTGGCCGAGCGCGCCACCGGCGCCAAGGCCGACGTGCTGGCGCGCATCAGCCACGAGGTGCGCACGCCGCTCAATGCCATCATCGGCTTTGCCGACGTGATGACCGGCGAGCGTTTCGGCGCACTCGGCAACGAGCGCTACCGCGAATACATGAAGGACATCCGCGCTTCGGGCGAGCGCGTGATCGCGATCATCAACGACCTGCTCGATCTCTCCAGGATCGAAACCGGCAAGCTCGACCTCGCCTTTACCAACCAGAACCTCAACGAGATCGTCGAGAGTTGCGTCGCCGTGATGCAGCCGCAGGCCAACCGCGAGCGCATCATCATCCGCACCTCGCTGGCGCACACGCTGCCGCAAATCGTCGCGGATACGCAGGCGTTGCGCCAGATCACGCTGAACCTGATCGGCAACTCGATCCATCTCGCCAATGCCGGCGGCCAGGTCATCGTCTCGACCGCGCTGTCCGATTTCGGCGAGGTCATGCTGCGGGTGCGCGACACCGGTGCCGGCCTCAACGACAATGAAGTCAAGGCCGCGCTCGAGCCGTTCCGGACGACGGCGCCCTCGGACCAGTCGGAAAGCTCGGGCGTCAGTCTGTCGCTGACCAAAGCCCTGGTCGAGGCCAACCGCGCCAAATTCCAGATAAGGACCGGCGGCCGCTCCGGCACGCTGATCGAGGTGGTATTTCCGCACGCGGCGGCACGGGCCTGATTCAGGCATTCCCGCGCTCGATGCGGGAACGTGTTGCCTCCGAACGGCATGGCGCGGCACAAATTTTGCTCGAATCCGACTTGCCTGAATGCATTCGCGGCCGATCGCCTGTTTTTGAAGCACTTTTGGATTTGCTCGCCATGCGCTGCCTCGTCGTCGCAGACCTGCATTATTCATTGCCGCAGTTCGACTGGCTGCTGGCGGCTGCGCCGGAGTTCGACCTCGTCATTTTCGCGGGCGACGCCCTCGACATCGGATCGGCGGTCGACTTCCGGGCCCAGATCGTGGTCGTGAAGAAATACCTGTCGCTGCTGTCCGGCCTGACGCGCGTCATCCTTTGCTCGGGCAATCACGATCTCGACGAGCGCAGCGCAGAGGGCGAGAAGATCGCGCGCTGGATCGGCGAGGTGCGCGAACTCGGCATCGCCTGCGACGGCGACAGCCTCGTGATTTCGGACACGCTCTTCACGGTGTGTCCGTGGTGGGACGGGCCGCTGGTCAAGAGCCGCCTCGAAAGCCAGCTTGGCGAGGCGGCGAGGCAACGGATGCGGCAATGGATCTGGGTGCATCACGCGCCGCCGGCGAATTCGCCGACGAGCTGGGGCGGCAAGCGGTTCTTCGGCGATGTCGAACTGGTGCAGTGGATCAGGGATTACCAGCCATCGATGGTGATCTCGGGTCATGTCCATCAGTCGCCGTTCATCCCTGACGGCTCCTGGTTCGACCGGCTCGGCAATACCTGGGTATTCAATACCGGCCTGCAGCACGGCCGCCCTCCGGTCTGCATCGTGCTCGACCTCGATGAGAGTACAGCGTACTGGCTTGCGGCCGGCGAAGCGCAATGCATCGACTTGCGCGCGCCATTGCTGCGGCCCGCGGCGTCAATTCAGAATCCGCCGCCCTGGCTCATATCCTTGGATCGGATTGCCGATCCGAGCCTGGCACGACCTGCATCGGCGGCAGGTTGATCATGCTCTGCAAGAGTTCGCCGACCATCGACAGATGATTGCCGTGGCCGGCATATTGATGCATCAGGTCGGCCAGATAGGTCGTCGCGACATTCAGGCGCTGCGCCAGCAGCCGTGCGATCAAGAGCGCCACCGCCGGCTGGTCGCGCAGGAACGCCGCCGCATCGTCGAACTCGTAGATCACTGAATCGGAGGCGGCGCGCACGGTGGCCGTATGCGGCTGATCGAGCAGCACTGACATCTCCCCGAGCATCGCGCCGGGTTCGGTGAGGACGGCGACCACAGTATCGCCCTTGATCACCTCAAGCCGCCCTTCGAGCAGGACGAACAGGTGGCCGGTCTTGCTGCCCTCATGCAGCACGGGCGTGCCCCCGGGCACCTCCCGCTTCGTTCCTCCGGTGCAATAGTCCAGTACCGCGCGCATCGGCATCGTCTCCGTTTCGACACAGGCTAGGCACGAAGGATGCCAAGGTCGAACGGATAACGCGCGGCTTGCTGCTCAAAATGACGGCATGAGTATCTGCAGCAACACTCTCCGATTGCGGCTTGGCGCAGAAAACGGCAGCGGGCTATGGCCCTCTGGACACCGACAGGCTTTCCGGCTGATATGCGACCAAATGACACGGCCCGGTGAATAAGCGAGCGCCGCCGCCCTGCCTGAGCCCGGAGGAACCCCGAATGACCCTGTTTCACACGCGCCTGTTCGGCGCGATCGTCGCGCTGACCCTTGCGGCCGGCTGCCCGGCGCTGTCGCAGCAGCTCGAACTCAAGGTGATGGCGCCCGCCGCCCCCGGCGGCGGATGGGACCAGACCGCCCGGGCGATGCAGCAGGCTTTGGTCGCCGCCAAGATCGCCCGCAGCGTCCAGGTCACCAATGTTGCTGGCGCCGGCGGCAGCGTCGGCATTGCGCAGTTCGTCAACGGCGCCAAGGGCGACGGCAACCAGTTGATGGTGAACGGTTTCGTCATGGTGGGCGCGCTGGCGATGAACAAATCGCCCGTCACGCTCGACCAGGTGACGCCGATCGCGCGCCTCACCGAGGAAATCCAGGTGATCGTCGTGCCGGCCAACTCGCCGATCAAGACCGCACAGGATCTGGCCGCCGCCGTAAAGGCCGACATCGCCAAGGTCACCTTTGCCGGCGGTTCGGCCGGCGGCGTCGACCATATCATGGCGGCGCTGTTCGCCGGCGCGATCGGCGCCGACGCCAGGAAGGTCAATTACATTCCCTTCTCCGGCGGCGGCGAATCGCTCGCCGCGATCCTGGGCGGCAAGGTCACCGCAGGCATTTCGGGACTGAGCGAGTACGAAGGCCAGATCAAGTCCGGCAAGCTGCGTGCGCTCGGCGTCACATCCGAGAAGCGCCTGCCGGGCAGCGACATTCCAACCTTCAAGGAACAGGGCATCGACCTCGTGCTCGCGAACTGGCGCTCGGTCGTCGCGCCTCCCGGCATATCAGCCGAACAGCGCAAGACCCTGAGCGATGCGGTGGAGAAGATGGCCAAGTCCGACGCCTGGAAGGACATCCTGAAGCAGAAGGGATGGGATGACGCCTATCTTTCCGGCGATGCCTTCGCCGATTTCCTGAAGAAGGAAACTGCGCGCGTCACCGATGTGCTGAAGTCGGTCGGTCTGATCAAATCATGACCGAACTGCCGCAGGCACCAGCGCCACGGCGCGTCGATCGTGCCGGCGTCGTCATTGCGCTCGCGCTCGCGGCAGTAGCCGTGGTGCTGGTGTGGGACTCGCGCCAGTTGCCAGCGACCACGATGTACGGCATGGGGCCCGAGGTGATGCCGGTCGTCATCGCCATCGGGCTCGGCATCCTCGCGATCGGCAACCTGATCGACGCGCTGCGTGGCAGGCTGCCGGCGCGAGAGAGTGCTGATCCCAGGGCCGTGCTGCTGATCCTTGTTGGGCTTGCGCTGCTGATCGCCATCATCGGTCTTGGCGGCGGCTTCATCCTGGCGACGTCGGCACTGTTCGTCACCACGTCGGCAGCGTTCGGACGGCGCGCCATCCTGGTTGATTCCGCCATCGCGCTTGTGATGACAACCCTGATCTATCTCGCATTCGATCGGCTGCTGACGCTGAGCCTACCCGCCGGCCCCCTGGAAAGGCTGCTGTAGATGGAGACCTTCGCCGCGCTTGCGCATGGCATGGCCGTCGCCGTCCAGCCGATGAACCTGCTCTATGCGCTGATCGGCGTGTTCCTCGGCACCGCGGTGGGCGTGCTGCCCGGCATCGGTCCCGCACTGACGGTCGCGTTGCTGCTGCCGGTGACCTACAAGCTCGACCCCGGCGGCTCGCTGATCATGTTCGCCGGAATCTACTACGGCGGCATGTATGGCGGATCGACCACGGCGATCCTGATCAATACGCCGGGCGAGAGCGCGTCGATGGCGACTGCGCTGGAGGGCAACAAGATGGCCAAGGCCGGCCGCGGCGGGCCTGCGCTTGCCACCGCTGCGATCGGCTCGTTTGTCGCGGGCACCATCGCCACCATCGGGCTGGCGTTCCTGTCGCCGTGGCTGGTCGATTTCGCGGTGCGCTTCGGGCCTGAAGATTATTTCGCGTTGATGTGCGTGGCGTTCGTCACGGTGTCGGCGACCTTCGGAGATTCGCCGATCCGCGGACTGACCAGCCTATTCATCGGGTTGACGCTCGGCCTGATCGGCATCGACAAGCTCACCGGGCAGGCGCGCCTTGCTTTCGGCATCCCCGAATTGCTCGATGGCGTCGAGGTGACGACGCTTGCGGTCGGCCTGTTCGCACTCGGCGAAGCGCTCTACGTCGCGTCGCGCCGGCATCACACCGAGGAAAAGCTCGAGCCGGTGCGCGGCTCGCTGTGGATGACGAAACAAGACTGGAAGCGCTCATGGAAGCCTTGGCTGCGCGGGACGATGTTCGGTTTTCCGATCGGCGCGCTCCCCGCCGGCGGTGCGGAGATTCCGACATTCCTGTCCTATTCCACCGAGAAGCGGCTGGCGAAACATCCGGAGGAATTCGGCAAGGGCGCCATCGAAGGCGTCGCGGGGCCGGAAGCCGCCAATAATGCGTCGGCCGCCGGCACGCTGGTGCCCCTGCTGACGCTCGGCCTGCCGACCTCGGCAACGGCTGCGATGATGCTTGCGGGCTTTCAGCAGTACGGCCTGAACCCGGGACCGCTGCTGTTCGCCGAACGGCCCGATCTGGTGTGGGGCCTCATCGCCAGCCTGTTCATCGCCAACGTCATGCTGCTGGTGCTCAACCTGCCGCTGGTCGGCCTGTGGGTGAAACTGCTCGCGATCCCGCAGCCGTGGCTTTACGCGGGGATTCTCGTGTTCGCTACGATGGGCACGATCGCCGCAAAGCCATCGGTGGTCGAACTGTCGATGCTGGCGGGGTTTGGCGTATTGGGCTTTTTGATGCGCCGGTTCGATTATCCGATCGCGCCCGTCGTCGTCGGTCTCATTCTCGGGCCGATCGCCGAAAGCCAGTTGCGCCGCGCACTGGCGATCAGCCTCGGCGACCCCATGACGCTGCTGCAAAGCCCGATATCGGCGACCCTGCTCGGCATCGCGTTGATCGCGCTGGTGGCGCCGTTCATGATGAAGGGGCTGGGACGATTCAAGGCGAGCGAAGATTAGTCTCGCTCGCCGAGACAGTCTGGAATCATTCTAAACAAATTGCTGGAATCGCTCTAAATCGCTGTCTTCGCGACACAGCGTCTCTCCCTGCGAGGCAACCGCTGCGCTACTGAAAGCGGCATCTTCACCACCCCTGCCGGAGCCGCTTTCATGAAGAATCTTCGCGCCTACGCCGCTACCGCGGCGGTGCTTTGCCTCACCGCCTTCGGCACCACGCCGGCGTCCGCCAACGGAGAGGTCAACGTCTACACCTACCGCGAAACCAAGCTGGTCCAGCCGCTGTTCGATGCCTTCACCAAGGACACCGGCATCAAGGTCAACGTCGTCTCGGCCAGTTCGGGGCTCGAGCAGCGCATGAAGGCCGAAGGCGCCAACAGCCCGGCCGACGTGCTGCTGACGGTCGATCTCGGCCGCCTCGACGACGCGGTGCAGGCCGGCGTTACCCAGCCGATCAAATCGGTGGTGATCGACGAGATCGTGCCCGCGCAATATCGCGATCCGGACGGCCAGTGGGCCGGCATCTCCATGCGCGCCCGCGTGATCTACGCCTCGAAGGACCGCGTCAAGCAGGACAAGATCACCTATGAAGAACTCGCCGATCCCAAGTGGAAGGGCAAGATCTGCATCCGTTCCGGCCAGCACATCTACAACAACGGGCTGTTTGCGGCCTATGTGGCCAAGTACGGCGAAGCCAAGGCCGAGGAATGGCTGAAGGGCGTGAAGGCCAATCTGGCGCAGAAGCCTTCCGGCGGCGACCGCGAAGCCGCGCGCGACGTGGCCGCCGGCAAATGCGACATCGGCATCGGCAACACCTACTACTGGGCGCTGATGATGAACAACGATCCCGAGAAGAAGCCGTGGGCGGAAGCCACCAAGGTGATCCTGCCGACCTTCGAAGGCGGCGGCACGCACGTCAATCTTTCCGGCGTCATCCTGGCCAAGCATGCGCCCAACAAGGCCAACGCGGTGAAGCTGATCGAGTGGCTGGCCGGCACCAAGGCGCAGCAGATCTATGCCGATGCCAACTACGAATACCCGATCCGCGCCGGCGTCGCCGTCAACCCGACCATTGCGGGCTATGGCAAGCTCACCGCCGATCCGACGCCGATCGCCAAGATCGTCACCAACCGCAAGGCGGCCTCGACGCTGGTCGACAAGGTCGGGTTCGATAATTGATCGCACAGACTAACGAAGGCATTCCATCGACATGCCCTCTCCCTCCCCGGGAGAGGGCATAATGCTGCATGGCCTTTCGGCTTCTTCCCGATGTTAGCCGGCGTTACTCCCAACACGCATTCGGGCCGCATCGCTGCGTTCATCGCGGTTTCGACCGCAATCCTGGTTGCCGCGCCCGTCATTTCGATCATCGCGCTCGCGCTGCAGCCGGCGCCGGATCTCTGGCAGCATCTGATCGAATACGTGCTGCCGCAGAGCCTGCTCGACACGGCGCTGCTGCTCGGCGGCGTCGCCGCGTTGTCGCTTGCAATCGGCACCGGCGCGGCGTGGACGATCTCGCTGCATGAATTCCCGGGCCGTCGAATGTTGCTGTGGCTGGTGCCGCTGCCGCTCGCGATTCCGACCTATCTCGCAGCCTACGTCTATGTCGACCTGTTCGAGCCGCTGGGCCTGATCCATCGCACGCTCGCGGTCTGGTTTCCGCTGCAGGACGCGGTGCGCATGCTTCCCAACCTGCGCTCGCTGCCCGGCGCGATCATCGTGATCGCCCTGGTGCTCTATCCTTACGTCTATCTCTCGGCGCGCACGATGTTCCAGTTCCAGAGCGCGGAGTTCACTGAAGCGGCGAAGACGCTTGGCGCCGGCCGCTGGACCACCTTCTGGCGCATCTCGATGCCGATGGCGCGGCCGGCGCTGGCGGTCGGGGTCGCGCTGGTGTCGCTGGAAACGCTGAACGACATTGGCGCCAGCGAATATCTCGGCGTCCGCACGCTCACCGTTTCGGTGTTCACGACCTGGCTCAATCGCGGCAGCCTCGCCGGCGCGGCGCAGCTGTCCTGCTTCATGCTGGCGATCGTGGCTTGCCTGATCGCGATCGAGCGTTACGGCCGCCGCAACGTCACAACGGAATTTTCCGCCGAAAGCCCGCGGCTGACGCAGCGAACCACGCTCACGGGCATCCGCGGCGCGTGCGCGTTCGCGGCATGCGCGCTGCCGGTCCTGGTCGGATTTCTGGTGCCGCTTCTGTATCT
>DAIMKE010000251.1:0-7572 GCA_036721875.1 Bradyrhizobium sp.
CGCAGTAGCCGATGATCAGTTCCAGCGAGCGCCGCATCGCATCGCGGTCGAACCGAGCCGTGATCGCAGCCGATGCCGCCAGCAGCCGATGAACTTCCCGGACGATGTCGGGATGCTGCTCCGACAGAGCCTGGCTCACCACGACCATATGATTGATCGGAACGACCCTGTGTTTGCCGAACCAGGCCTCTTCCTCGGCGATGACGTCGGCAAACAGCGGCTTCAAGTCCGGATGATCGGATTTCTCGCCGAGCACCGCATCGAGTTCGCGGTCGATCAGCATCTGCATGATCTGCTTGCCAGCCGGCGCGCGCTCGGTCGTGTCCACGTATTCCGCCACATGCGCGTCCTCGAACGTGACCCAGTCGATCGAACAGAGATCGACGCCATGGTCGTTGGCGAGGATGCCGCGCAGCCAGGCGCCGGTCGTGGTGGTGAAGGAGCGGATGCCGACGCGCCTGCCGTTGAGATCATGCGGCGTGAGCTTTCCCGCCTTCGCGTTGTAAAGCGCGTGTCCATGCTGAAACCGCGCCAGCACCACATCCGGCAGCAGCACCATCGGCTTGCCGAAGGATTTCGCCATCAGGTAGGTGACGATGGCCATCTCCGAGACGTCAAACGCACCCTCGCGGATCATCGGCTTGAAGCCCTTGTTGGTCGGCGAATATTGCGCGAACTCGAATTCGACCAGGTCGGATTTGACCAGGCCGTTCTTCAACGCCGCCGTGCCGGGGTGGTCGCCGAGCAGGGTCTTGAGGCGCATCGCCACTTCAGTCCTCCTCCGGCGCGTCGATGATTCCGACGACGACCGTCGTCATGCCAGTTCCTCCAACGCCATCGGGAACAGCCGCTGATAGGCCTCACCATAGGTCATGGGCTTGCCGGTGTTGCGGCCGCCCTGCACGCCCCGCTGCAGCGCGACCCGCTCATAATAGGCCCACAGATGCTTCTGGGCCGCGAGGATCTCGAACGTCTTGCGCTTGATCTCCCAGACCTCGTCGATGTTGAGGATCACCTGCGGCTTGAAATTGCACATCTCGGGCTGGTGCGGCTCGAACAGAAATACCGGCGGGGCGGAGTAAGTATATTTGGCGCCGGGCTTGTGGCCCATCGCCTGCGCGACCACGCGGGTTTCCTGGGCGAAATGCGCGGCGTTCGGATGATCGAAATTATAGGGATCCTCCAGCGCGTGGGTGAGCACGAAGGACGGGTTGAGTTCGCGGTAGATGTCGACCATGCGGTCGAAATGCGCTTCCGTCAGTCGCAGCGGATAGTCGCCGGCGTCGAAGAATTCGATCTCCGCGCCCAGCATCTCTGCCGCGCGCTGCGCCTCGTCGCGGCGGCCGGCCTTGACCTTCTCCATGGTCGCGCCGGATTCCTTCCAGGCGAACTGGCTTTCGCCGCGCTCGCCGAACGACAGGCAGGCGATCTTGATGCGGTAACCCTTTTTGGCATGCAGCGCGATCGCGCCGCCTGCACGCCAGACGAAATCGCCGGGATGCGCCGTGACCACCAGGCCCGTCTTGCCAGCGTTGCTCATGATCGGGATTTCCTCTCTTGCCTATTGCGTGCTGCCGGCCGCACCTCGGTTTCGGGCACCGGACTTCGTCCTGCCTGCGTCGGCTTCCGCCACGCTGGCGAGATCGTTGACGTCGGAAGCCCGCAGCGAAGCAACAGTAGACGCGACGATCTGCTCGATCGCTTCCGCCATGTCGCCGCCGTCGGCTTCGCCGCGCGACAGCCGCGTGACCCGCTCCGGGTTGACCAGCGTGTAATAGAGCGCGCCGAGCAGGAACTGCGACCGCCACACGATCGCCGTACGCGGCAGATGCGGCAGACTTTCCCCGATCGCGTCGATAAAGGCTGTTGTCGTGTCGTCGAAGATCTCGGCGATGATGCGGCCCACCACGGCGTTGCCTTCCGCCGACATCACCGCGCGCAACCGCGTGAACCGCGCGCCGCCGCCGGCGAGATCGCTGCTGGACGTAAACGCCGGCTGCACGTAGGCGCGCACGATCGCCTCCAGCCGGTCCTGCACGTCGCGCACGCGCCTTGCCGCCACCAGCAGTTCGATGCGCCGCTTGTTCATGGGACCGCAGTGCCGCTTGTAGATTTCGAGCAGCAGGCCGTCCTTGGTCTTGAAGTGATAGGTGACGCTGCCGGGATTGGCGCCCGCTTCCAGCGCGATGTCGCGGATCGAGACGGCGTTGAAGCCACGGGTCGAGAACAGCAACTCGGCCGCGCTCAGGATCGCTTCCCGCATGTTGGGATTTCGCGGCATCGGATTTGCCTTCCGGTCCTCACGATTTGTACATTTGTACAAATTATCCGGTTCGGTCAACAAATATTCCGAATGGAGAGACGACGCTGCGCGGTCAATTCACCGTACATTCGCCGGCGCGTGGACATGCCAGAGATCGGCGCGCCAGTGCAGCACGATAGCCAGCATCAGCGCGAGGCCGGCTGCTGCGTAGAGCGTTCCGGTGGCCGCAAAGCCGATCTCGTCGATCAGGCTGCCGGCGGCCAGCAGACCGAGCGGCAGGCCGTAAATCACCATCATTCGGACGCCCATCACCCGGCCGCGAAAGCTCTCGCTCGCGGTGCGCATCAGGATGACCGCGATCGAGATCATGGCGAGGCTTTGCGAGAAGCCCGCCACCATCAGGCAGACGATCGCCGTCGGCACCGTCTGCATCTGCGCGAATACCAGTAGCGTCACGTACCAGACGACGGTGGCGCCGATCATCAGCCGCGCCACGCGGATATCGCGGATCAGGCTCAGCACGATCGAACCGGCCAGCGAGCCGATCGCAAAACTTGCCGACAGATATCCGAGCCCGGTCTGGTTGGTGCCGTAGACCGCCTTGGCGATGTAGGGCAGCAGGCCGTTGGAGAGCGGGTACGCCGTCAGGTTGGCGAGGAACGCCACCCAGAGCGCGGCCTGCATCCGCGGGGTGGTCCAGACATAGGCCACGCCCTCCTTCAAATCGCGCAGCGGCGAGGCATGCAGCGCGGCGTCGACGGCCTTGCTCGCAGAGCCGGGCTTCGCCGGCGCCACCACGCACAATGTCAGTGCGGTGGCGGCGATATAGAGGCAGACGATCGCGACATAGGCCGGCCCCATGCCGAGCGCGGCGAACAGTCCGGCGCCGCTGAGCGCGCCGGCGATGCGCGCGGTGTCCATCGTGGTGCGGGAGATGCTGATGGCGCCGATCAACTGGTCATGCGGCATGATGGTCGCGACCAGCGCGCCGCGCACGCCAAGGTCCGACGGCCGGACGATGCCCATCAGGGCCGCAATGATGAAGACGTAAACCGGCGCGAGGTGGCCCGTCAGCGCCAGCGTCATCAGCACGGCGGCAAGCACGGCGTAGGTCGCCCGCATCATCGCCAGCACGTCGCGGTGGCCGATACGGTCGCCGACGACGCCGAACATCGGCGCTACCAGCGTACCAATGTAGCCCAGCGAGGCGAACACGGTGAGCAGCAGCACCGACCCGGTCTCGACCAGCACGTACCAGCCGAGAATGATCAGTTCCATCTCGAACGCCCACGAGGTGAGCAGATCGGCGGGCCACTGAAAGCGATAGTTCCGGATCCGGAATGGTGCGAGCGCGGAAGGCCGCGCATGGTCGCTCAAGATGCGCTGGCGCGGTTCATCGCGTTCCACCCTGCCCGGTTTCTTATTTTTGCCTCACCGTCGATAGCAAGCCGCGCCCGGCGTTTCAAGCCGCCGACATCGCCTTGCCGCGATGCGAAAACAGCAACCGCCTGACGTCGGCGGCCGATACCGCCGGGCTGAACAAATGACCCTGCATCTCGTTGCAGCCGAGGATGAACAGCAGGTTCCGCTGCTGCTCGGTTTCGACGCCCTCCGCCGTCGTCATCATGTCGCTGGCGGCGGCGATGTTCACCACCGCCTGGACGATGGACGAGGAAGCGCCGGGGCCTGCCAGATCCTTGATGAAGGAGCGATCGATCTTGATCTTGTCGAACGGGAAGCGCTGCAGATAGCTCAGCGAGGAATAGCCGGTGCCGAAATCGTCCAGCGCAACCCGGACGCCAACCTTGCGCAACTGATGCAGCACGTCGAGCGCGGCCTCATCGTCGCGAATGAGCACCGCCTCGGTGATCTCGAGTTCCAGCCGGCTCGCGGCAAGGCCGGATGCCGCGAGCGTCGCGGCGACGTTCAGCGCCAGTGTCTTGCTCCTGAACTGGACCGGCGAGACATTGACCGCGACGCGGACGTGATCCGGCCAGTTGACGGCCTCGGTGCAGGCGGTGCTGAGCACCCACTGGCCGAGCTGGTTGATCAGGCCGGTCTCTTCGGCGATCGGAATGAATTCGGTCGACGGGATCATGCCCCGCTCGGAGTGCTGCCATCGCAGCAGCGCCTCGCAGCAGTTGATGCGCCCGCTCTCGATGTCGACGATCGGCTGAAAATGAACTTCGAGATCGCCATCGACGATCGCCTGGCGCAGATCGAGCTCCAGCTTTCGCCGCGCCCTGGCGCGTTCATCCATGCCCGCTTCGAAGAAGCGGTAGGTCCGACGGCCGTCAGCCTTGGCGCCGTACAGCGCGAGGTCCGCGTTCCTCAACAGCTCGTCGAGATCCAGCCCGTCGGCGGGCGCGAGCGCGATGCCGATACTGGCATCGGTGGTGATCAGGTGACCCATGCATTCGAAGGGTTCCCGGATCGCCGAATGGATCTCGTCGACCAGCCGCGTGGTTTCCGACAAATGCGTGATGGCGGTCTGGATCACCGCGAATTCGTCGCCACCGAGCCGCGCTGCCACGTCGGTGTCCTCAAGGCATCCGCGCAGGCGCCCGGCGACGCCTTTGAGAAGCTCATCGCCGATCGGATGGCCGAGGGCGTCGTTGACGCCCTTGAACTCATCGATGTCGATATAGAGGACGGCCAGTTGCTGGCCGGGCCGCATCGCCCCTAGCGCCTGCTCGAGCCGCGCGCGGAACATGGCCCTGTTGGGAAGGTCCGTCAGCGCGTCGTAGTGCGCCAGATGCGCGATCTTCTCGTCGGCGCGTGTGCGTTCGGTGATGTCTTCGATGGTGGCAACCCACCCGCCTTCCTTCAGCGGCCGGTTGATGATTTCGATCGCGCGGCCGCCCGGCGTCTGCGTGAGCTGGCGCGTGGTCTTTCCGAGCGAGACCTTTTGTATGATCGCGTTGCAGAACTCGTCGACGTCGCCCTCGAACGATCCGGTCTCTTTCCTGTGCGCGATCAGCCGCTGCATGGTGCAGCCAGACTTGGCCACATCCGGCGACAGGCCGAACATCTCCAGATAAGGCTGGTTGCAGGTGATGATCCGCGCGGATCCATCGTAGAGAACGAGCCCCTGCGGGATATTGTTGACGGCAATCGAGAGCTGGCGCCGCTCCGCAGCCATCCGCTGTTTGGTCAGCTGATGGCGTCTCAAAAGCCAGCCCGCAACCATGGCGAGGCTGACGACCAGCGCCAGCAGGAGGCGCTCACGCACGCTCCACGCCAGGGTCGCAACATCGGCCGCGACCGACGCCGCGAGATAGACGCCGCACAGGGCAACGAGCCTGATCCTGTCCGCCCTGTCGAATGGACCGGCAGAGCCGCTCGGCGATTGATGGCCGCTGTCGATGCTCACCCGAGCTGCCTCCCCGCGCATGTCCCGCAAAATGTCGAGCGGTCGGCGGTGCTGATGCGCCAGACCAAAATCAAGCGTGCAATTGAACGCGAGGCCGCAAATCCAAAGCGGCTGGGCGCGTCCCGGTCACATGGTGCGCCGGACAAGTGGAAGAGGCGTTACAACTTGCGGTTAGCGATCGGTTACCGCGGTAGGCGCACTGGTTCCAATTCTGATCGGGCGCCGCTGCTTAGCGAATGCCCGTTCGACGGGACTCTCCTGCGCGATGGTAAACAGGGGATTAATATGCAACGGCGGTAAGGCGAGACCGGCGATGCAAGAAAGGCCCGATTTTCCTGCGCAACTCGTGTCTCAAGCAGCGCACGAATCTCTATTGCAAAATCAATTGTGACCGCGATGGAGCGGATTTAGCCGATGTGCAATCGCGGCAGCTTAACCGTTTCGCTAGTTCGAACTGCCCATACTGAACCAAGCTCATCTCAAGACATTCGGGTTCATCACTGTGACATCCTTCGGACGTGTGATTTCGGTGCGCGGCTCCCTCGCCCGGGTCGGACTGCTCGCGACAGGCCAGACGCCCATCTCGGAAGTACGCGCCACCGTCGGCCGCTTCATCAGCATCCGCTGCGTCGGTTCCACCATCGTCGCCATGATCACCGAGGTGTCCTGCGAGGATTTGCCGAATAACGACAGCTATATCGCGACCGCCTCGGTCGACCTGCTCGGCGAGATTTCCGGCGGCGAGCGGCCCAAATTCCAGCGCGGCGTGACCAACTATCCGACGATCGGCGATGCCGTCGACCTCATCACCAATCAGGACCTTCGCACCGTCTACGCGCCGAGCGGCTCCGACCAGATCAATATCGGAACGCTGCAGCAGGACAAGTCCGTGATCGCCTATGTCGATGTCGAGGAGATGCTCTCCAAGCACTTCGCGGTGCTCGGCTCCACCGGCGTCGGCAAATCGACCAGCGTTTCGCTGCTGCTGAACGAGATTCTCAGGGCGCGGCCGAACCTGCGGGTGTTCCTGCTCGACGTCCACAACGAGTATGGCCGCTGCTTCGGCGACCGCGCCCTGGTGCTCAACCCGCGCAACCTGAAACTGCCGTTCTGGCTGTTCAACTTCGAAGAGATCGTCGACGTGCTGTTCGGCGGCCGTCCCGGCGTGCCCGAGGAACTCGACATTCTCGCCGAAATCATCCCTCAGGCGAAGGGCATCTATACCCAGTACCAGAACTCAGACCGGCTCGGCCTCAAGCGGATGGACCCCAGGGCTGGCGGCTACACGGTCGATACGCCGGTGCCCTACCGGCTGGTCGACCTGATCTCGCTGATCGACGAACGGATGGGCAAGCTCGAGAACCGCTCCTCGCGCATCATCTATCACAAGCTGATTTCACGCGTGGAGACCGTGCGCAACGATCCCCGCTACGCGTTCATGTTCGACAACGCCAATGTGGGCGGCGACACCATGGCCGAAGTGGTCAGCCATTTGTTCCGCCTGCCCGCCAACGGCCGGCCGATGACCATCATGCAGCTCGCCGGCTTCCCTGCCGAAGTCGTCGATTCCGTGGTGTCGGTGGTATGCCGCATGGCGTTCGACTTCGGCCTGTGGAGTGACGGCGTGTCGCCGCTTCTGTTCGTCTGCGAAGAAGCGCACCGCTACGCCTCCGCCGACCGCAACATCGGCTTCGGCCCGACCCGAAAGGCGGTCTCGCGCATCGCCAAGGAAGGCCGCAAATACGGCGTCTTCCTCGGCCTCGTGACCCAGCGTCCGGCCGAACTCGACGCCACCATCATCTCCCAGTGCAACACGCTGTTTGCGATGCGGCTTGCCAACGAGCGCGACCAGGCGCTGCTGCGTTCGGCGGTGTCGGATGCCGCCGCGAACCTGCTGTCCTTCGTGCCGTCGCTCGGCACCCGCGAAGTGCTGGCG
>DAIMKE010000252.1:0-7569 GCA_036721875.1 Bradyrhizobium sp.
GCGTTCACGATCGAGGATGAAGCCGAGTTTGTCCAGTTCATGGTCGCCGAGATTCCGCCGGCACCACCGGAAGCCGCGAAGATCAGGGCGGCAAACTCAGGCACAGCGGCGGCCTGATCTCATGACCGAGGCTGTAACCGGTCCACAGACTGCCTCGTCTGTCCGACTGGGGTTGAAAGAGAACTGGCCGCAGTTCGCCTTGCTCGTCGTGATCAACGCCTTCGTCGGCGGGATGGTCGGAATCGAGCGGACGGTCGTGCCGCTGATTGGCTCCGAAGAGTTCAAGATCAGTTCGACGACGGTCGTCGTTTCGTTCATCGTCAGTTTCGGCGTCGTGAAGGCGTGCGCCAATTTGGTCTCCGGCCAGCTCGCCGACGCCTGGGGACGCAAACGTGTTCTGATCCTTGGCTGGCTCATCGGTCTGCCAGTGCCGTTCATGATCATGTGGGCGCCGAGCTGGGGATGGGTCATCGCAGCAAATGCGCTGCTCGGCATCAACCAGGGTCTTGCCTGGTCGATGACGGTGATCATGAAAATCGATCTCGTCGGCCCGAAGTCGCGCGGGCTTGCCGTCGGCCTGAACGAGTTCGCCGGGTATCTCGCGGTCGGCGTGACCGCTTTCCTCACCGGGTATCTTGCCTCAAAGTACGGGCTGCGGCCGGCGCCGATCTACCTCGGTGTTGCCTATGCGATCCTGGGCGCAGCGCTCTCGATCCTGCTGGTGCACGATACACGGGAGCACGTCCGACTGGAAGCAGCCGCGCATACGCAGCAATCGGACCCGATCAGCTTCCGCGAGATATTCGTTCTCACGTCGTTCAGGGATCGCAACCTATTTGCGGCGTCACAGGCCGGGCTCGTCAACAATCTCAATGACGGGATGAGCTGGGGAATCTTTCCGCTGTTCTTCGCGTCGTTCGGCCTCCATGTCGATCGGATCGGCATATTGAAAGCCGTTTATCCAGCCACCTGGGGCATCCTGCAGATCGCCACGGGGCCGCTTTCGGATCGCTGGGGCCGTAAAGGTCTGATCGTCGCCGGCATGTGGGTGCAGGCCGCAGGCTTGTTCCTGACCGCCGCCACAAGTCATTTCGAATGGTGGCTGGTCGGCAGCCTGCTGCTCGGGCTCGGCACGGCCATGGTGTATCCGAGCCTGATCGCTGCGGTGTCCGACGCTTCGCATCCAAGCTGGCGTGCGCGGTCGCTCAGCGTCTACCGATTCTGGCGCGATCTCGGCTATGCGATCGGTGCGCTGTCGGCGGGCCTGATCGCGGACAGATTCGGACTCTCAGCGGCGATCGTTTCAATCGCAGCCCTGACGTTCATCTCCGGCACGGTCGTTGCGGTGTTCATGCGCGAACGCACCGCTGGTGCGGTTGACCTGACGCAAAAAGCAAGCCGACCGGCGGAGTAGCCGTTGGGGTTCTTCGATGAAGGAGCAAGCCGATGCAGAAAGTCTTGGTCCAAACGGTTGCTGCTCTCACCTTCTTACCCGGCGCAGCGTGGGCGCAAAATCCAGCAGACGCCGAACGCTACGGCTGGGGTCCACACATGATGGGTTGGGGCGGAGGAGGATACGGCATGATATTCGGTCCATTGTTCATGATCCTGTTTCTCGCAGTCCTGGTGGCCGTCGTGGTGCTTCTTGTCCGCTGGCTGGGCGGGCCATGGCAAGGAACATCTCCGCCGCAGCAATTGCCGCCGGCCCGCACGGCGCTCGATATCCTCAAGGAACGCTTTGCGCGCGGCGAGATCGACAAGGCGGAGTTCGAGGACCGCCGTCGTGTTCTCGGCGAGTAACGCGACTCTCAGGCCGAAGGTACCGCGCAGTTCGACGGAAGGTAAAGACCGATGCAAGCATTGCTGATACTGAACGATCCGCCCTACGGCACCGAGCGGTGCTACAACGGGTTGCGCCTTGCCCTTGCTCTGACCAAGAGTGATCCTGCGACCATCGTCACGATATTCCTGATGGCAGACGCAGTCAGCGCCGCGAAGTCGGGGCAGAAGACGCCGGACGGCTACTACAACATGGAGCGTATGCTGAAAGGAGTCCTCGCCGGTAAAGGACAAATCCTGCTTTGCGGCACCTGCATGGAGGCGCGCGGCATTGGCGATGCGGATGTTATGGCCGGCGCGCGCCGCAGCAGCATGGCCGAACTCGCGGCGATGACTCTTACGGCCGAGAAGGTCCTGGTGTTCTGACGCACGCGGAGCCACACCTTGATGCCGATTTATCTCGGCTACAACGCGAGCGGCGCGCTCACCTCCTGTCCGGGTGGTCGTCGCCGTGGCCATGGAGGGCAGGCCCGGAGCACGACAATGAGTGAAATCTTTTTGGGACGTTGTCTCTGCGGGGCGGTGCGTTTCGAAGCGCGCGGCCGGCCGAAAGGGGTGTTCTGGTGTCACTGCAATAGCTGCCGCCGCCACTCCGGCGCCCCGGTCAGCGTGTTCGTCGGGTTCGAGAACGACGCTGTCACGTTCACCGAGGGCGCCATCACGACGTTTAAATCATCGCCGGGAACGACGCGCGGCTTCTGCTCCCGCTGCGGCTCGACGCTGACCTGCGCGACCGTGCATTTTCCGACGGAGACGCACTACCACGTCGGCGCTTTCGATCGGGCGGCGGAGCTGCGACCGGGCAAGCACTATTTCGCCAATGAGCAACTGCCATGGCTGCGGCTCAACCACACGCAGGAAGAAGACAAGTGATGGCGACGATGCGGAATATCTATCTCGATTACAACGCGAGCACGCCGATCGACCCGGAAGTGGCGGAGGCGATGCGGCCGTTTTTGGACGACGCGTTCGGCAATCCGTCCAGCGGTCATTGGGCCAGCGCGCCGGCGAAGGCCGCGCTGGATCGGGCTCGCAGCCAGGTCGCCGGACTCCTCGGCGCTGCGTCCGACGAGATCGTCTTCACCAGCGGCGGCAGCGAAGCAAACAACCTTGCAATCGAGGGCACATTCTTCGCGCTGAATCGCAAAGGGACGCACATCATCACTTCGGCCATCGAGCATCCCGCCGTCCTTGCTCCCTGCCGGTTTCTCGAACGGTTCGGCGCTACCGTCACGTACGTTCCGGTAGACGGAACAGGCCGGGTCGATCCAGAGGACGTGCGTCGCGCCATTACTCCGCAGACGCTGTTGATCAGCATCATGCACGCCAACAACGAAGTCGGAACGATACAGCCGATCGCCGAAATCGGCGCGATCGCGCGGCAGCGCGGGATCCGTTTCCATACCGATGCAGCCCAATCGGTCGGAAAGATCCCGACCAGGGTGCACGATCTCGGTGTCGATATGCTGACGATCGCCGGTCATAAGTTCTACGCCCCGAAGGGCGTCGGCGCGCTGTATGTCAGGCGAGGCCTCGAGCTTGAGCCGTTGATCCACGGCGCCGGTCATGAATCGGGCCGACGCGCCGGAACCGAGAGCGCACTCCTCGCAGTCGGGCTTGGGGCGGCCTGCGAACTGGCCGCGGATCTTGCACCTATGAACAAGGTCCAGGCCCTACGCGATCGTTTATGGCATGCGCTGCAAGACAGGTTCGGCGAAGGCGTCGCACTCAACGGACATCCCACGCGTCGCTTGCCCAATACCCTAAACGTGTCGTTTGTTGACAGAGTAGGCGCCGACATCCTTGCCCGGCTATGCAACGTCGCGGCGTCGACGGGATCGGCATGCCATTCGGGGCAGATCGAACTCTCACCGGTTCTCGCGGCCATGCGCGTGCCCGAGACGACCGGAATGGGAGCGATCCGCTTCAGCTTGGGAAGGCACACCACAGCCGCCGAGATCGACGATGTGCTCGCACGTCTAGCCGCGTTCGCATCGGCCTGATCGCTTTCAAGCGGCAACCGTTGCCACGACGAAAGTCATTCGTTTCCCGGGCAGCATGCGTTCGACGACATTGAGGACGTTGAAGCCAGCCGCACGGACCAAGTCGACGACCTCAGCCTGGGACCGGATGCGATAGACTTCGGCCGGATAGGTCTCCTGGAAGCGGGAATCCTCGGCGGGTCGGAAGCCGAGCACGAAACGGCCGCCCGGCCGCAGGACGCGGCGCGTCTCGCGCAAATGATCGAGCGGCGCCGTCCAGAAGTATATCGTATGGACGGCATAAGCCTTGTTGAAGCTCGCAGCGGCGAACGGCAGATTGTCACTGGACCCGAAGCGGAACTCGAGCCGGCCTCCAGCCACCAAGGCGCGGTGACGGCGGATCGCATGGCGGTGCGTCAGCCACGAGAAGTCGATCCCCGCGAGAACGCCGCCGCGGGCAACACGCGCCGCCTTCGCCAGCGTGTCGCCGTGACCGCATCCGATCTCCAAAACAGTGTCGGCGGGCCTCAGTTGGAGAAACTCAAGGACCAGATCGTTCTCAGCAGTGGTCTCCTTCGCCATCACCCGGACGACGATTTGGCCCAGCAACCCGGAGGGCCGCCCGCCTTGCCGGGCGATTATCAGGGGCTTGCGCATCAGGCCCCCTGTACTCCGGCACCGACTTGCCCCGTCCGCTGTCGGCCGACCGCATCGGCGAAGCGGACGTGGTAGTCCTGGTCCTCGGTTCCCATCATCCGGTCCCAGAACGTGAAGTAGAATCCGAAGTTCGCGCCGGCGCGCGCGTGATGCAGGTCGTGGTGGGTCACCGTCGTCAGCCAATCGAACAGCGGTCGGCCATCGGCCCGTGCCGGAAACACTTCATAGCCGCAATGGCCTATCGCGTTGCGTAGCATCATGTGGGCGGTGAAGATGAAGGCGGCGAGAACGCTGCTCGGCATCAGCATCAATGCGATTGGAAAGTAGATGGCGTTGACGACCGCTTCGCTGACGTCAAACGAGTAAGAGGTCCAGGGCGTTGGGTTGTTCGAGCGGTGATGCAGCCGGTGAAACCACCGGTAAAACCGCGGCCGGTGCATCAGCCGGTGCGTCCAGTAGAACCACGCGTCATGGGCGACGATCAGCGCCGCGACATTGAACGCAAAGTAGGCCCAACCTCGCCCGGCCGGGTCCCTGTAAATGTTGAGGAGGCCGTGCTGCGCCGCCAGAGCGATGCTGAAGCCCACCACCGAGAAGATCAGCACGGTTCTGAGGGAGGCCAGAATCTCCCAAGCCATCTGTTTCCCGCCGGGTCGCTCGCTGCGAATCTTGCGGCCACTCAGATAGCGCCTCAACAGGACATTGATGACGAGGAATGTTCCGCCGGCGCCGATGACATAGCGCAACAAGTCATGCTGCAGAATGCCTGGGTAAACCCGGGCGGCGAAATCCAGAAATGTTGCGGATTCTTGGAGCATCGACGTACCTTTCCCAAAAGGAGCGAGCTAACGATGCGCAAACCCGCGGGGCGGCTCCTCCCGCCTAAGGAAATCAGCCAAAGATTTCAGGAATCGATCAGGAATTTCGGGAATCGACGATCTTGGCAAGCGCTTGGGCGCGGTATTCCGATGGCGTCATGCCGGTCGACTGGCGGAATGCCCGGTTGAACGGGGCAAGGGACGCATATCCGAGTTCAAAGGCGACCGCGACAATTTGCTCGCGAGAATGCGCCGGATCGGCGAGGATGCGCTTGGCACGCGTCACGCGGTGATCGTTCAGGAACGCTGCGAAATTCCGGTAACCCAGCCCCTTGTTGATAAGACGTCGCAGCCGGTGCTCCGGAAGCTTGAGCCTCGCGGCAAGTGTGCCGAGGGAGAGCTCCGGCTCGAGGCAGATCCCTCCGGCGATGGCGGCCTTAAGCCGGTCAAGCTCGATCGCTTCAGCCGCCGACAGCACCTCGGGCCGCTGTCTCGGCACGTCCGACTGCGTCAGGATGTCGGGCTTTATCGCCGTCAGCCAGAGTGCAAACGCTCCCGCGAGGGCAAGCAAGGCGGAAGCTTGAAGCAGGCCGATCCAACCCGGAAGCTGCCTAAACAGCGCATAGGTCTCGGCGGTAGCGATGACAAGGCCCACGGCCGGCAGCACCAGCGCAACGGCAAGCCGAAAGCGCCGTCGTGAGTCCATCAGGTCGTTCTGGAACTCACGTACGGCGATTGAAAGTACATGCAACAGCAGGACCACGACGGTCACCTGATGGCCGAGCGTACCGATGGTCCGCTCGCCCAGTCCCCACCGCAGAATATAGAATAGGAGCAAAAGCAGGAACGGCGTCGCGTGACTCCATCGCCATTGCAAGTCATCGCGAAACAGCGCGAGCGCGAACAACCAGAAAAACGCGGCTGTGAAAGTCGCAAAAAAAATCAGCGATTCGCGGACGGCTCCCATTGCCTGCGACAGATGCGGGCTCGAAATAATCGCATATGTCGCGATTGCAGCGCCGAACAGGATGCCCGCCACGTTGCCAACCCGCCATGGCCGGAGCCGCGCAAACTGCGCAGCCATCAAACAGCTCAATGTCGCGGTTGCAGCCCGCAACAACAGCTCGAGATCAAGCGCCGACCCATTCATGGCGAGTTCTTGGTTATACAAGTTCGGGAGCTTTGACTAACCGGTAATCAGCGAGGATTGGAGGCTATCACATTTGCCCGTTCGAGCGCTGCCGATCGTTAGCGCCAGCGCAGGAAAGCGGTAAATTTCCGGTGGGAAGGATGCGATCGCTTTTGAGTCAGCATTGGTCCGGAATAGCAGTCCCAGACGGCCACCCGGCTTCAGCACGCGCGCGACCGCGCGCAGCGACGTCTGGCACCGGTCGCAATCTTCAAGAGACTTGTCGGTATCCCGTTGATACAATCAAAGAACGACCGAAGTTCTCCTGTTTGATCAACAACGTAAGTTCTCAACTCAATGCTGGCCCAAGGTCCTCGCTGCTTCGCAGCTCCGGTACCACCGGGCAGCGACTCGGCTAAATGGCCAAGCTGCGTCCCCAGAGTCGCGACGCCTCGAACATGGCCAGCGCCGGAGCCGTGGGCGGCAAGGCCTCGGGAACGATCAGTTTGATCTCCTTGGCGAGTTCGACCCCTTCAATACGAAGCGCGACAAGCTGCGCAGTGGCGACTTCGTCGGCAACAGAGGCTTCCATGACGATCGACGAACCGTAGCCGGCGCGGACCGCCCGCTTGACAGCCTCGGTATTGCCGAAACCGTCGACGATCGCGAGAGATTTCGCCAGCAGTCCGAGTTGCCGGCGCAGGAGATAACCGGTGCCGGTACCGGATTCACCGCCGAGCAGTGGCTCGCCTTGCAGCTCGGCCACAGACACGGACCCAAGCCGGGCCCAGCGATGACCAGGTCCGACGATGACAACGAGCGGCTCCCGCCTCCAGGTGCGCGCGGTGAAGCCCGGCCTTCCGTCCCACCATTCCATGGCGGCAAGGTCAGCCTCGCCTCGTTCGAGCCGGGCGACGACATCCGCGTTCGAACCAATCCATTGTTCGACCGCAATGCTGTCGCTTTGCCGAAAGGCTGCGATGTGAGGCTGCAGCAAATAGGTGCCGACGTTGCTCGATGCCGCCAGGCGCAGCGCGGGAAGGTGAATGAGGCTGCGTACACGTGCGGCCGTCTCGACCAGCGAGCGTGCCAGCGGAAGGAAACGCGCGCCTTGATCCGTCGGCATGGCGCCGCCACGCCGGCG
>DAIMKE010000253.1:0-7565 GCA_036721875.1 Bradyrhizobium sp.
CACAAGACGTCCGGAGGTGAGGATGATCGGGAATTGCTTGGCAAGCCCCTTCTCCACCGCAGCCTTCTGAATCGAGAAGCCGAGATTGGCCATGCGGAACTGGCGGCCGTCCGGACGCGTCGGATATTTGGCAACGAGATCGGGGCGCGCCGTGTAGATCGGTTCACGATGAACCGGCACGGGATCGGGCAGATTCCACGCCACCGCACGCGCCTTGCCGTTGCCATACGCCATCACGCCATGTTCGAGCGTGACGCGAATGATGCCGCCTGACAGATCGACCGCCCAGCCGACGCCGTCAGGATTGTTGCCGCCGATCTTCTGGATCGTCGCCAGTTCGGCCTCGGTGAGGTCCTTGTCCCAGCCGAGCTTCTTGAGCACGCCATAAGTGAACTCGGGATAGCCGTCCGTCAGTTCCGAGCCCTTGCTGTAGGAGCCTTCGGACAGCAGGTTGACGTTCTTCACCGAACCGTCCGGCTGCTTCTCTGCGTAGACCACGCCGAAGCGAGCGCGGAACGTGCCGCCGCCGTCCTTGGCGTGAAGGTTGGTGTTGTAGAGCGTATGCGTGCCCGGATGCTTGATCTGCGGCGTACCCCAGCACGGCCACGGCAGGCCGTAATAGTCGCCGCCGATTTCGGGTTCGTCCGCCTTGGCGCGCAGGGTCACCAGGTCGAACTTGCCCTGGTTGTTCATGTGCGCCTTCAAGCGCTCCGGCGACTGGCCGGAATAGCCGGTCGAGAAGCCGCCGCGGTTGATCTCCCGCAGCACATCCTCAGGCAGCGGGCGCTTGTTCTCCACCTTGATGTTCTTGAACATCCGGTCGGCAAAGCCGAGCTTCTCCGACAGACGATAGATGATCTCGTAATCGTCCTTCGATTCGAAGATCGGCTTGACGATCTGCTCGCCCCACTGCAACGAGCGGTTTGAAGCCGTACGCGAGCCCGAGGTCTCGAACTGGGTACAGGCCGGCAACAGGTAGGTGCCGTTCTTGCGCTCGGAAATCGCAGCGAAGGTCGTCGGATGCGGATCGGCGACCACGAGCAATTCCAGCTTCTCCAGGCCCTTCACCATTTCGGTCATGCGCGGCACCGTGTTGCCGCCGTGCCCCATGATGACCACGCCCTTTACAGCATCGCGCTGGTCGACGTCATCGGGGTTCGCCAGCGTCGCATCGAACCAGCGGGTCCACGGGATGCCCGGCAATTCCATGTTCTGCTTGCGGTTGCGGGCCGGACGGCCGGCCTTGGCCGGCACTTCATCGAAGCGCGCCTGCAGATAGTCGTACTCGACCTCCCAGACCCGCGCCCAGTGCTTCCAGGCGCCCTCGACCAGGCCGTAGTAGAGCGGCAGCGTCGTGATATCGAGGCCGATGTCGGTCGCGCCCTGGACGTTGCAGTGGCCACGGAAGATGTTGGCGCCACCGCCGAACGTGCCGACGTTGCCGGTCGCCAGCAGCAGGTTGCAATACGCGCGGACGTTGGCCGTACCGACGGTGTGCTGAGTGCCGCCCATGCACCAGATGAAGGTCGACGGCTTCTGCTTGGCGAAGGTCTCGGCGACCTTCTTCATCTGCTCGCCCGGAATCCCGGTGACGCGCTCGACTTCCTCAGGCGTCCACTTCGCGACTTCGGCACGGATCTGGTCCATGCCGTAGACGCGCTGCTGGATGAACTGCTTGTCTTCCCAGCCATTGTTGAAGATGTGGTGCAGCATGCCCCAGATGACCGCGATGTCGGTACCGCTGCGGAACCGCACATATTCGGTGGCGTGAGCAGCCGTGCGGGTGAAGCGCGGATCGAGCACGAACACGTTGGCGCGGTTGAGCTCCTTGCCGGTCAGAATGTGCTGCAGCGATACCGGATGCGCTTCGGCGGCATTCGAGCCCATGAAGACGATGGTCTTCGAATTCCGGATGTCGTTGTAGGAATTGGTCATCGCGCCGTAGCCCCAGGTATTGGCGACGCCGGCGACGGTGGTGGAGTGACAGATGCGGGCCTGGTGATCGATCGAGTTGGTGCCCCAGAAGGCCGCGAACTTGCGGAAAAGATAACCGCCTTCATTGGAGAATTTCGCCGAGCCCAGCAGGTAGACCGAGTCGGCGCCGGACTTGGCGCGGATCTCGAGCATCTTGTCGCCGATCTCGTTGATGGCCTGATCCCACGAGATCTTCTGCCATTCGCCGTTGACCAGCTTCATCGGGAACTTCAGGCGGCGGTCGCCGTGCACGAGTTCGCGCACCGACGCGCCTTTGGCGCAATGCGAGCCGCGGTTGATCGGGCTGTCCCAGGCCGGCTCCTGGCCGACCCAGACGCCGTTCTGCACTTCGGCGATCACGGTGCAACCGACCGAGCAATGCGTGCAGATGTTCTTTTTGATTTCCGTCGGCGCGCCGGCGATTTTCGGCCCGGCCTGCGCCTTGCGCACGGAGCCGAGCGGCATCAATCCGATCGCGGCGCCGGCGCCGGCGGCCAGACCGGAGCGTCGCAGGAACGTACGGCGGTCGAGAACGCCAGAGGCGAGGCCGGCGGCGACACCCTGCAAACGCGCCCTGCCCGCGGATCCTTCTTTTCGCTTGGTCAACATATGCGTGATCCCATCAATAGCGATTGACGCGATAGAAATTCTTGACGTGGTCGGTTTCCTTGTAGCGCGCCTTGACGCGCTCGGATTGCGACTCGTCCGCCTCGGCTTCGCTGCTCGCAAGCGGCACGACCGCCGCCGCCGCGACGGCCGACCCGCCCATCAGGAACAGGCTGCGCCGGTCGACGCCTGAAGACGGCGCCTTGCCCTTGTCGGATGACTTACTCATTGCAATCTCCTCTCAGTCTTGCCTCCACCGTCACTCGGACAGCGTGAAGGCCTCAGATTCCAATTCGATGAAGACACGACCTACACGACCGACCGCGCGGTAGAACCGCGCCGATTGCGACATCTCCAGGTCCGCGAACATCCGCGCCGCCCACGGCTTGAGATGACGATCGAAAAAGCGCGACTGCTGCGCGAAGTCCGTCTCGAAGTCGCCGCGCGCCAATCCCGCCATGACTTCCAGCAGGATCGCGATGTGATCTTCCGGCTCCCGCGAGGTACCTGCACGCTCGATCCCGAGCGCATCGAGATCCTCGCGCACCCGCGCCAGCGGCCGCTCGTGCAGGAAGCCGGTCAGATAATAGGAAGCATAGGGAAGCAGTTCGCCACGGCCGAGCCCGATGAAGAGATCGAAGAACTCCTTGCTCACGGCACGGTCGCCGATCGCCGCAGCCGCGGAAGCAAGCTCGATATGCGCCATGCCGAGATCGGAACCATCACCCTTCAGCATCGCAACGCGATTGAGCGTGTCCGCATCCGGCGCCTTGCCGAGCAGCAGCGACAGCAGGCCGTATTCTGCGGCACGCAGCAGATCGATCTCGTCGATTTCAGGCTTCGATGTCACCTGGGTCTCGGACGGTCCGTAGAGATCGGGACGGAGTACAAAACGATTCACCTGCGTCAGTGCCTCAACGGCGAGAACCCGCTCCGCGGGAATTCGCGACCATGCAGAAACAGACGGCTGCGCGATGCCAATTCCCCGCGCCAGCGAAGCGACACCACCTGCTGCTTTGATTGCTAGTTCCAGACCGGTGTCACGCATGGTGCTACCGATTCTCCCCCGCCCACCCGTGTCCCTCGGGCTACTCAACTTAGAACTGGAATTATTCCAAGGTGAATCTCTAACATAGGCTGTGCCTATGTCCGCAAAAACTTTTGTCTAACCAATCGGCTTTGCGCTGCCATGACGTCGCACCGGTTGCTGCGACGCAGCGGAACTCATTGTTTTCGGTGTGATTTCAGTCATTGATTCGGTAACGGCTTTTTCTGTGTCGAAACGGTGTTCGATCGCCACTTCCGGTTCGTCAATTTGTCTCAAAGACTTAACCTGCAATTCATGCTGCGACGCATCGCTTTCGGATGGTTGCGCGGAAGTAATGTCTGCCTCATTTCCGTAATTTGTATCGAAACTTGCCGTTTCAACTGCCGGCTGACCCATGATTTGCGAGACTAAACGCGCAACATCGACGCCCGCGCCCAACTCGCCGCCACCGGGAACTCCACCCGGCGTGTTCCAGTCATATGCATATTCGAGTGCGGGATTGACGTAGTTGCGAATCGCCGGATCCAGCGCCCAGGATTTTCGCAGTGCCGCATTACGCAAATGTTCCGGCACGCCCTTTTTCAGAAAGGCGGTGATATCGGTCGTTCCCGTCAGTTCCTCGAGCTTCGGCAGGCTCGAAAGATCGAATTCCGGCTGCGCCTCCGCTTCAGCGGGAGGTTCGGCCGGAACAACGGGCGCAGCGGCAGCCGGTGCGTCCTGCTTGGGCTCCGGCTGCTTGGCTTCCTGCTTGCGCTGCGACCATCGCGCCAAAAAGCCCTTGTCCTGATCGGCTTTGTCTGGATCGCTCATGTGCGCCCTGTCCCTTCGTCCGGCCGGCCGCCGGGCATTCGTGGGCGATCGCCGCGCGCGCGATCCCGCTTGCGCTTGTGGAACACGCGCTCGACATGGAATTGATCCACAAACGCGGCAATCCACGACGCGATCTCCGGCGGCATTGGGACGGTGCCGATCACATCGCAACCGCTTTCGAACATCGCTTCGCCTTCGGTCGGGTCGGCCGTCACTTTCGTCAGTTCGAGTTCGGGCCCGCCGTCCTGACGCCGCAGCGCCACCCAGATCCGGGGCTCGCCGTCGGCCAGGTTGTCACGATAATTGGCGGTTTCCGCGCTGTAGAGATCGATGCTCGCCGAGCCGGCGTAATAGATCGTCGCATCAGGCTCCGTGGACAGCGCTGTCCATGGCGCCGTCGCCGGCACCTCGTCCAGAACCATCGCCGGCGACCAGACATGGTCGATCCAGGGATTGTCGATCGAGCGGCGGCGCACAACCACGCCGACCTCGCGGGATGCTTCCGTCATTGCCGTGCCCGATCCTTCGTTTCGCGGCCGATCATGCGACATTCGCCGCCGCCGCAAGCGGCAGCCCTGCGATCAGGTTTTGCGGCTTCAGCCTCACGACCTTGTCCGCGCCCATGGCGAGGATGAGGTAGACCGGCTTGTTGCCGACGCGTTCATCCACCATCCGCGTATCCTCGAAGTTCAGCCGCATCAGGGCGACGATGCGCTCGCTGACGCTGCCATCCAGCCGCTCGCCGCGCCACAGCGCGTTGCCAATTCGTGTGGCCTCGCTGTCGAGACCGATGAACCAGCGCCAGTCACGATCCTCGATCGAGGCCGTTGTCTCGACGCTGACGCTGATGCCGAGCAGGTGGCCAATCCAGCGCTCGATGACCTGGCAGAGCCCGGCGCGGGCCTTGGCATTGCCGCCGATATTCATTGCCATCGCATGCGCATCCGAACGCGACCAGTAGGTCCATGCGTTGTCGTCATCCATGACGTCCATCTCGCCGAATGCCTTCGGCTGCAGCATGGCCGTGAGCGGCGACGAATGCAGGTCGTGCTGCGCATGCTGCTCGGCCTCCACGACTTCCGCATCGGCCAGCAACAAGGTGCCGTCATGAGTGGCCGCCAGCTGGCTGCGATAGAACAGCTCGGCGGCACGCAGCACGTAAGGATCCTCGCATCCCTCGAGCGCATTGCGCAGGATCAGGTGGCAGAGCTGCGACAGAAAGATCGGCGGCAGATCGCCCGCGCCCTTGCGGGCCAACGCGACATAGACCGCCTCGAGCGACGGCGCCGCCATCAGCCGGTCGCGGAAATTCATCATGAAGGCCCAGTTTTCCCGCGCGTCGGCGTCGGCGAGAACAGCAATGTCCGCCGCGGAGACCGGCCGAAGCGGATCGGTAAGCAGGCTCGCATGCAGATTTTTCTCGGCCTCGCATGCATCCGCCGGCGGCATCAGTTCAGGCCGCGCCAGATAGGCCACGATCAGTTCGGGTGTCGCGACCAGCCCGCCGTGATCGGCGCGGCGCGTCAGGTGATGGCCCGAGGCGACCCAGAATTCTCTCATGTGCGATCCCCGGTCTTGCGGTCGGTCCTGATCAATCCAAGCAGATCGACCTCCTCTGCGGGCTCAGCCTCGCCTTCAACCTCGTGAAACGTAAAGGCGCTGGCATGGGCGTGCAACCGACCCGCATCCGCTGCGGCCTGCCGCGGCTTGAGGGTACGAAAGCGTTCGCGGATTTCGCCATTCTCGACGCTGCGCTGCACCGCAAGCAGGGTCTGCGGCGGGTGCTCGCACAGCGAGGCCGCGAATGCGATTTCCTCCCCGGCAGCGAGCCGCGCGGCATTAATGTCGGGCGCCCCGAACTTCTCCATCAGTTGCGCCGCGAGACGCTCGATCATCATCTGTCTTTCGGCTTCGGTGGCTTCGGTGACGATGGCAAGGGTCGACCATCCCAGACTGTCAATCCCGAGAAAGCCCGAACGCAGCGCGACGCGCTGCTTCTGGGTGAGCGTCTCCGGCTCCCTGTTCCAGAACACAAACGCACCGGAAACCGCCCATTCGCCGGGTTCCGCCGCCCGCTCGAAGACGAACGTGTCCGAAGGGTCCAGCCTGATGGTTCGCGGAAATTTCAGCACGTCCGCCTCATCCGAATTTCGGACCGCGTGACTGCGGATCATACCAGCTAGCCATTCTGAGCGCATCCACAAGGCTGGTCCGCTCCGGCGGGCCGCCGGCGGCAAGCCCGCTGACAAGAAGGTCGCCATTCAAGTCGATGCCCCTGCGCTCACCTGCCTTGTGCTTGGGAAGCCGCTCCAGGTAATCCCGCGCAATCGCCTCGAATCCGCGCTCGTTCCAGCGATCGAACGCCGTCATCAAATGGCGTGTGAAGCTTTCGATGATGGCGTCGGTATCGACCAGCTCAAAACCTTCGCTCAGCAGCGACACGCCGGAGGCAGCCTGCATCTCCGGCAAGTGCGCGATGTCGGCCGCGCGTAACAGCACGCCGAACACCAGCCATGCCGGCACATCGCCCTCGGCGCAGTCTTTCGGCCAGGCGAGCCGCCCGCCGCCGAGCAATCCTGTGTCGAACCGGATTGCATCCGGCCAGTCGAAGCTCACTTCCCGCTCCGGCGGACAATGCGCGGCAATCGCGTCCGCCACGGCATTCATGCCGGCGAAGAACGCCCGCCGCGCCGATTTAAGCGGTTCGTCGGGCTCAAGCACGACGGCGAACTCGACGAGGTCGTAACGTCGCACCCACACCAGGGTCCCGGCGCCCGCCTCCGCCGCAATGTCGCAGCCATGCGCAAATGCATCGCCGAGCTCGCGCAACGCGACCAAAGTATAACCGGGCGGCAGGTCGAGCGTCTGTTCCATATGCCCTTGACGAGCTATCACGCAGAACTAATCCCTGAATACTTGGCGAACCGCTTTTGTATGCTATCCCGCGCAAGCCGGTAGTGCGAGCAGGCTTTGTAGCTTGCAGATATTTCCCGGAGCGGTTACCGCAGAACCGTGGGACGAAGCAACCGTCCGTTTGGTGTGCGAGGTTCAGGGTATTTATAATGAGTGCGTCGGCGTCTCGCCTCCTGATATGCAGTTGCGAGAAGACCATGCCGCTGGATCCGGC
>DAIMKE010000254.1:0-7564 GCA_036721875.1 Bradyrhizobium sp.
CGTCGGCAGCGGCGCAGAGGTCATTTTCCCGTTCATCGCGCGAGGATGGAGATTTGACGAGCCGCTAGATCTCCATAGCATATACCGGACGACACGGGCGTTCCTGTTTGGAAGCGAGTATTTGACTGCCCCGGTCAGCCCGCTCTACGTCTTCGGTCGCGCGCACGACGCCTCGCTCCAGAAGGCCAGAAACAAGATCAGTTTGCGCAACCACCTGCGACTGTGGCAGGCGCCGTTTACCATAGAAGGTCAGCAGGTGTGGGTTGGCCAAATCAGCCGCGATATTGGGATCAAGCTGACCACGCAATCCTGGTATCTGACGACCCATAGGATCAGCCCCACTGTCGACCAGGACCGCTACTATCTCCTACAGGATCTAGTTTTGACGGGCGCGGTCTCACGGTTCGGATTCGTCCGCGGCGTGGGGACCTCAACCCCCGCTGATAGGAGGACAAATCTGACGGGCGATCCCTACTTGACCGATGGGTTGCGACTTGTTGTGTTCCTGGGCGCACAGCGGCGCCCTCTCAGTGAAATCGAATTTCTCGACTGGGAGCGCCCGCCTTCCCAATAAATTGTCGAGGGGCCATCCAAACGTTCGCCTTCCCTGCACTGGAAGGACTAATTCGCGTTTTCGCGCCATCAGGACTGGTTTTGACCGCAATGCGACATTCCAGCCCTAGAGTAGTCCCACTTGATCCAGGTCAAAATGAGTATCGCGGATTCCAATACCAAATAAACATCAATTAGCTGCCGCAGAAAACGTGGCGGCCGTGAACGTTTATCGGCCTTAGCCAAGGGGAAATGCACTCATGGGCCCACTCAGGAATGTCTTGTTTGGCGCGCTTGCGGCGTTAACGACCACAACGAGGATCTGGGCGCCAGTCGCCACGCAACAATCCGACTGGGCCGGACATCGCATGTTTGTGCTGGCGCCGGCGGGCTTCTATGTCGTCCAGTGGTTGCAGAGTTTCCGTGAGTTTCCTCCTCGCATGAAGCCGGGCAGCTTTAACCTTGATCGTGTGATGGAGGCGGTGACCGCCCCTCCGAAAGGCAGAAACTAAGAGCAAGCAACTTGACCGGCCGCAACGGTTCGACGCGAGCCATCCCAACGGTGCGCTCTGCATTGGCAGGTAGGTGCTTGCCAATGTTTCTCGCGCGGGGAATGCAGTCAGGAGCCTCTGAAAATGAAGTGGACTATCCGGATCCTCACTTTACTGTCGTTGGTGTTGTTCGTCTATTACTTGATCGCGGATCGCGTTACGCCGTACACGTCGAATGCGCGGGTGAAGGCGATCGTCATCGACGTAGTGCCCGAGGTTTCTGGTTACGTTGCCGAGGTTACGGTAACCAACGGGCAGTTCGTCGAAGCGGGCGACCTGCTCGCGCGCATCGATCAGAGGCCCTTTATTCTCGACGTGGAGCGTCTGCGGGCGGAGTTGCAATTGGCGATACAGTCCGTCGGGGCTGGATCGTCGGGGATCGAAGTTTCCCAAGCCAATCTTGCCAAGGCGCAGGCCAATCTCGACAATTTGAGGGTCCAGGGTGCGCGGGTCTTTCAACTGGAGCGGTCGGGAGACGTCGCAAAGGCGAAGGCCGACGATTCGCGTTCCCAGATACTCGCGGGCGAAAGCCAGTTGGCCGCGGCCCAGGCGGACCTTGAGCGTGTGCAGCGGCAGCTCGGCAACACGAGTGCGGACAACCCCCAGATCCGGTCTGCGACCGCCCAATTGGGCAAAGCCGAACTTGCCCTGCTCTGGACCGAACTGCGCGCGCCGGGGCGCGGCGTGGTTGTCGATCTGACGATCGGGAAGGGCACTTTCGCTCAGGCGGGCAAGCCGTTGATGACCTTTGGGTCCCTGGACGAGATCTGGGTCGAGGCCTATCTGACCGAAAACAACCTCGGGCGGGTGAAGGCCGGTCAGCCGGTTGAGATTACCCTCGACGCCTATCCGGGCAGAATCTTCGACGGTGTCGTCAGCAGCATCACTTTGGGTGTTTCCACGGGCCGGGACGCGGCCGGTGGCTTGCCGCGCGCGCAGGACGAACAAGCCTGGATGCGTAACGCACAGCGCTTCCCGGTGCGCATCAAGATGGCAGGGTACGAGATCGGCAGCGAGAAGGGCGCTATCCGCCGATTGATGAACGGACAGGCGGACGTGATCGTCTACACCGGCAAGAGTTGGCTCATGAATAACCTGGGGGCCGTCTGGATTCGCCTGAACGCCTGGCTGTCCTATGCCTACTGATCCAGCATCCCGCCCGGCCTTGGCGGGGCTCGATCCGGGAGGCATTTCGGCTTCCGCGATCGACGACGAGTCGGAGCGACGCACGCATGACAGACGCACGCTTCGGCTCGGGATAGGGGTCACAATCACATTCCTGATCGCGATGCTCTACGATTGGACGCTGGCCTACCTTGCTCCGATCTTTGTCATCCCCCTGCTCAAGGCACCTGTTGGACCGTCGCTGGGCGCAGCGGCACGCATGCTTCTCGGAACGTTCGTGGTCTTCGTCGGCGGCTTGTGTTCGGCCGGACTTGCCCAGGTCTATCCGGCGTTCTTTCTGATGGCGCTTTTCCCGGCCCTGTTCCTGACGTTCCGCTTCTTGCTGCGGGGCGGCTCGGTCCTGATGACGTTGTTTGCCTTGTGCGGGTTGATACTTCTGCCGTTGATGGCCGGTACGAGGATCGAGGTCGGTCGAAGCGTTGCTCTGTCTTTCGTGCAGAACATCGCCGTGTCGCTGGCGGTGACGATGCTCATGTATGCCCTGATCCCGCCACTGCCGACGGAGCCTGCGGCGAAGCCGAAGCCGGTACTGCCGCAGGACGAGGTGACACGGCGCGCGGCCCTGCTGACGATGATCACTGGGTCCTACGCTGTCCTCTATCTCTGCTTCGGCTGGAGTAATGTCCACACGCCGATCTATATCGCGTTGTATGCATGTAGCCTGGATTTGTCGCGCGGCAGCGCCGCCGCGAAGGGTATTCTTGCGGCGAACATCGCGGCGGGTCTTCTGGCGATGCTTCTCTACCAGCTGACCTTGATGGCCCCTTACGTACCCTTCGTCGCAGTTATGATTTTGACGGTGAATCTGGTCCTTGCCAGAATGATCCTGTCCAAGGCGCCCTGGGCTCAGCTTGCCAGTTTTGCGCTGAGCGTGCTGATGATCCTTTATGGGGATTCGATCCGACCTTTCAGCGATAGCGGGGGGGCCAATTTCCTCGACCGGTTCGGGGAACTTGCAATGGCGGCGATATGGGCGATTGGGGCGCTCACCATCCTGGAAACCTATTTCCCGACAAGATCAGCCGTAGTCGACAACGGAGAACCACACCGTTGAAATTGCGGCCCACGCCGGATTGAGGGACGCGGGCGACAGCTCGACACGGCCGGATTTAGTTGTCGCAGGTGCCTACACATGGCCCCCTGATGGGAGTTGTGGTCCAAGCCGAGAGTTGATTCGACGTGAGAAGCTGTTTCAAGGCGGGCACAGAAGAGCGCGCGCGGCATCACAGTCCGCACCGATGCACTCGGGTTGAACGGCCCCATCAAAAGGAGCAGCGCGCGGAGACGGAGGCCTGCTCAGCTATGGCAGCAAGCATCGCCGACGCGTATCGTCAAGTCGGCGTGTACGCAGGGAAAATTCTCAATGGTGCTAAGCCTGCGGATTTGCCCATCGTGCAGCCAACCAGATTCGAGCTGGTCATCACCATGAAGACTGCGAAGGCGCTCTGCCTTGCGATTCCGCCGGCGCTGCTCGCGCTCGCCGACGAGGTGATCGAATAAGCTGGTAATGCTGCGGTGCATGAGTCCGGTCGTGTGCAGGTTTTCGGACCTGACGCACCTGATCGGCGATGTCCGCTGATCGGGGAAGAGTGGAAGTTCGCGGCGCGCTGTCAAAATGACGCGATTGACCACACTCAGTTGAGGCGAAAGTGGGTGGTGGCTCAGTTTGAATTTTTTGGGAGGTAGTTTTGCTGGAAATGCTCAACGGCACCATCAATATGAACCCAGTCATGTTTCGTTTGCTCTTCAACTGATATGACAGGGGCTGGGTATTTTGGATTTGCCATTGCGCCGACTGCAACGCCGATCAGCGCGGGCAGATTGCTGAGTTTCCAGAATACTGTTGAGCCGCACTGCGGACAGAAATAGTTATGGATTTTCCCGCCGCTTGCGGCGTCGTGCGTGAACTCTTTTGAGATTCCTGAGATGGTGGCAACATCAGCGGGGTAATAGGCGCCTACACCGAACGGCGCGCCGGTTCGGCGTTGGCAGTCGATACAGTGACAAGCAACGACTATCTTGGATGGCTCTTCTGGAAGCGAGAGCGTGACAGCACCGCAACTGCATCGAGCGCCAGCCATCGAAATGCTCCGATTGATTTTGAGCAAGCAAAGCTTACCGCGAAGTATTTCGACATACCAAATTCCAAACTGAGGCACTATCCGAAAGTGTGGGATGTCCGCATCTGGGCACCTTTGAGACATGCCAGCGGACCCTGAGAATGTCTGTTGATAGGGCAGAGCGGAAGTGACCGGCCCACGGTTAAAACGACGCGATTGACCGTGCGCCCCGAGGGCGCGAACTACCAGTGAGGGAGGGTCTCACCCGGATAATTGTCGATTGGTCCGGAAGCTGGCAGGCGGCACGGCCGGGTAACTGGTTGGGTCGGAGCCCTGCGACGAAGGCGGCCTTGGGCCGCTGAGCGATCCGATGGGCCGTAACAAAGTGAAGCCCGAGCAGGCCTCGAAAGTTCTAATGCGGATGCCGACCCTCCGGTCATTTGGGGAAGGCCGCACGTGTGGGGAAGTAATCGACACGCGCACCCACGCGATCCGCCGGGGTAGTGGGCACGGCACGTCGGAAAGGTGGTTCGCAGTTACAGGGGGAGACCCGTCGCGGACGAGGGTAGCGGCCTCAGCATCGCAATAGGCGGTGGTCACGGCGGGAGTCGGACGGGGCAATAGGAGCGTTGATGCTGGGTAATGCCGGCGGAGCAAAGGGCCCCGACTTCTGGTGCGCTTTTGAAGATGGCGAGGTCGTGGTGATTGGCGATGAGCCTGCAAACACCATCAATGACAGGCGCCGCCGGAGATTGCTGTGTCGAGGGGCGAAGGAGAGTTACTCACCGTGCCGAAGCCGCGTGCGGTTAGTTTGTCTCCGTGTGCCTTGCGGTGAAGCCAGTCGGAAAGCCGGGTGCCGGAAATCGGCACGCCCGGTTTGATGAGCGGGGATGGGAAACGGGGCGTTGGCCATAGGCCCCAAGCTACCGCGCCCATCCTCGACTCTACCATAACGGCCATCGGCACCTGTCTACTTTCCCTCGATCATCCGCACGTCTTTTCCTACCCGGATCACACGCGTTTCGGCCCCAAACAAGGTCGGAAGGCTGCGGTACAATGTAGCGATCCAAGCAATACCCACTAGGAGAACGATGCCCAACACGCCGACGAGCATCTGGGCGACGATGCCACCTGCAACCTGCACTAGTATCCAATGAGCAGCGAATGACAGTAAAACGCCGAAGCAGAACACGGGGAGCGAGCGTTGACCACATAGGATCAGCGGACGGAGCCATTTTGAGGTAAGTCCCGGCAAATCCGGCGGGAGAGCACGCAGCAGTACGACCATCAGCGCGAGGAAATGTGTGAAACGAAGGGGGTCGAGATTGGTTTTGTCGATTGGGTACATCGCGTGAATTAGCGCCTGCGGTACAAATCGCTCCAAGGTTGGCAGGTGCCATGTCATCACAATCAGGAACGCAAAGACGAGCCATGCCACAGCGACTATCGTGACCGGGCGGGACAGTGCTGCCGTCCTCACCGTAGAACCGCCACCAAAGCCGCACCAAATGCCGAAGACGAACAAGAATTGCCAGGCGAAGGGATTGAAATACCATTTTCCGTCCGGGAACGAAGGCAGGTTCCAATCGAAATGTCGAGCTGCGAAGTAGAGAACCGCAGAGCAGAACAGCGCCCAGTTCGGCCGACGCAGCAGGCCCCACAGTACCGCTGGCGCCGCAAGCACCAGCACAATGTAGAGTGGCAGGACATCGAGGTTGACCGGCTTGTACTTCAACAAGAGGGCCTGGCCGATCATTATATCGGCACGGTCGAGAAACCGCGCGACATTGAACTCGTCCTTGTACATGGGGTTGTCAAACCGAGCGGCGGTGCGAGCAATCTGGGCTGTCAGGAACAGAAACAAGAAAATATGAGCGATGTATAGTTGCGATGCGCGCGTCCAAAGGCGCTTGGCCGCGGCTACAAACTGGCTGGCTTTGACAGCTGGTCCGTAGGCAAAGCCGATCGAATAGCCGGAAATGAACACGAATATTTCGGCTGCGTCACTGAAGCCGTAGTTGCGAATAGTAAACCAGTTCAGGAAGTCGTGCGGAATATGGTCCAGGAAGACCATCCACTGGCCGACGCCTCGCAATAGATCAAGCCGCAGATCACGTTTACCAGGGCCTACTAGGACCGCGGTGCGAACGTCTCCGAGGTTTTCGTGCATGCTCTGAATCCTTCGTAGAAGCACGTAGGAAAAACTAGAGCGAACCCAAAGCGACACCTGCTTCGCAACGCGACTATAAGGCGCTCCTCGCGTCGCCTAACACTTGATGCAAATCAACATTGCCGGCCTTTGTCCGATATACCAAAGAGGCTTTGATGCCGAAAACGGAGTCGAAGCAATGTCTGAGTCCACAGCCATGAAGTTCGTATCCCGCCTGATCGTTGGCGCGCTCGGCACGTTGCTTTGCTCGGCGGCATTTGCCCAGCAGCCACAGCCCGTAGGGCCATACAGAGGCACGCTATGAAACCAATCGTCAAAACACTGCTTAGGCGGTCCCTGCTGGTACTAAGTGCAATATTCGTCTGGGCCAAAGCGTTGGCAGGGGGGCGCGCCGAGACTGAAAAGAAGACAGCGGCGCAGAACCCCAACCGTGAACCCTAACAGCGGCGGTTCTATACCGGTGCGCCGGAAAGCTGCTGTTGTTGCGGCGCATGAGTCCGGAAGTGGCGCGAAGCAGACATTTGACGAAGCGGTGAGGTCCGAAAAGCGCCAATAGCAACATCCCGATGTTATTCACTCGCCTCGCCAGCTTGCGCGATGACCGGGACTAGGAATTGCGGATGGTCTAGGGCAGTGGATGATGCAAAATAAACAATGCCTATTCCTCGCGCCGCGGTCCTATTGCAGGAGAAGCGGCAGATTGAGCGGGCCGCGGAAACCGAATCCGTGCCAGCGCACGCCCGCGGGATCAGGCAGGGTCATGTTGGGGAAGCGCTCAAACAGCATTGGCAGCAGGATGGCGCCAACGGTTCGCCGCGACAGGTGCGCGCCCGCGCAATGATGCGGGCCGTTGCCAAAGGACTGGTGAGGATTGGGATCACGCAGCCCGTTGTAGTTCTCGCCATCTTCGAAGACGTCCTCGTCCCGGTTGGCCGAGGCTTGGATCGTCATCACAGTGTCGCCCTTCGGGATCAAGCAGCCGCGAATCTCCACGTCCTCCATAACGAGCCGTGAACTCGCCTGGATCGGCGCCACCCAACGCACCC